>NVWS02000029.1 GCA_002746295.2 Zetaproteobacteria bacterium | reverse complement strand
GATGACTTTATTTCTGGGTGTGGGGTATGCTTTTCTTGCCCCAAAAGTTTATAAAGCGGAAGCTTATTTATTGCCGCCTTTAGCCAAACAGATTCAAGGTATTAAAGGTATTCAAGGTATTCAAGGTATTCAAGGTATTAAAGGTATTCAAGGCATGACAGTTGCATCAGTTTATGCCCAATTTTTAACCAATTTGAAATCTCGAGATTTGCGCAGGAAAATATTTCAATCAAGCCATGTGTTGGAACATATATATCCAAAGCAAGATTCAACCATCAATCAGAATGATGTTTTTGAGAATTTTAATAAAACATTAAAAATATCGTTTGACAAAAAAAGAAAAGAAAAATTAACGGTTTCTTTTGAAGCAAATGATGGTGGATTTGCAGCAGCCATCGTCAATGATTTTATTGTTCAGGCAGCAGATAAAACGGTTGCTGATTTGTTTGAAAATGTTGTTTCTCAAATTGATAATATGAAAAAAGATATTCAGAATACTATCAAGAGTAAACGCTCTTTGGCCAAGCAAAACCGATTGGATAGAATAGCAACCTTATTAGAAAAAGATGCTATTTCGATAAAAAATATTTCAAGTGAAATAGTTTTGGCTAAACATCGTGTAAATGTGATAGATGCTGATAAAGCCATGCACTTGAAAGAGGCTATCACTTTAGCAAAATCTTTAGGAATCATTGATGAGGGGCAAGGATATCGTTCCAAGTCAGGAACAACCAATATATCGGTATCTACAACGAGTGATCCATTATATTTCCGAGGTTCTAAAGTATTGCAAGCCGAGTTGAATGCCTTGTTGAGCAGGAAAGATAAAGACCCATTTACCCCTAGATTAAGAAGTTTGGAAAACAAACTATTGCAATTAAAAGTTAATGAAGAGGTTGAAATTCTAAAAAATCGCAAAAATGATGATGCTTTTATTCCTGGGTTAAGATCCTTGCAAGAAAGATTAATTGTGCTTGATGGCATTAAAATAATTTTAAATAAAGATAAAGTATTTGCTACCCGTATAGATCAGAAGGCTGTGGTTCCTAACAAGCCTATTAAACCTAAAAAATCATTGATTATCATTTTATCATTGCTGCTGGGTTTAATGCTAGGAGTGCTGGTGGCATTTGTGCGAAATGCTATTTGTGTCAGTGATAATTTCAGGAGTTGCAAACTATGAATTCAACTATTTTAGTGACAGGTGGTGCAGGTTTTATTGGGTCTGCTGTTGTGCGGCATTTGATTGAACATACGACATATACTGTCATAAATATTGATAAGTTAACCTATGCTGGCAATTTAGAATCTTTAGCGAAAGTAAGTCATAACTCACGTTATCATTTTGAGCAAGTCGATATTTGTGATGCAGTTGATGTACGACGTGTCTTTGAAACATATAAGCCCCAAGTGGTTATGCACTTGGCTGCGGAATCGCATGTGGATCGTTCGATTGATGGTCCTGCAGCGTTTATTCAAACCAATATTGTTGGCACATTCACATTGTTGGAAGAAGCTAGGAAATATTGGCGGGTACTGGAGGAAAAGAAACAAAAACTTTTTCGTTTTCACCATATTTCTACAGATGAAGTATATGGTGATTTACATGGTGCGAATGATTTATTTACAGAAGAAACTGCCTATGATCCCAGTTCGCCATACTCAGCAAGCAAGGCAGGGTCTGATCATTTGGTTCGAGCATGGTATCGAACGTATGGCTTACCTGTAGTGATAAGTAATTGTTCAAATAATTATGGACCTTACCATTTTCCTGAAAAACTAATTCCCTTGATGATTCTTAATGCTTTGGGAGGTAAGCCCCTGCCTCTTTATGGTGATGGGCAACAGGTGCGGGATTGGTTGTATGTTGAAGATCATGCGCGCGCCTTGGTGCATGTAGCAACGCAAGGTGTCATTGGAGAAAGTTATAATATTGGTGGGCATAATGAAAAGACCAACCTTGACGTTGTTCATATGATATGTTCATTGTTGGAGGAGCTTGCTCCTGAAAATAAAAACCACCCAAGTCAGTATAAAGATCTTATTACCTTTGTAGAAGATCGCCCAGGTCATGATTTACGTTATGCCATCGATGCCAGTAAAATTGATACCGATTTACATTGGAAGCCTGAAGAAACATTTGAAAGTGGCATGAGAAAGACTGTGATTTGGTATCTGGAGCATGAATCATGGTGGCGACATATTCAAGATGGATCCTATCTAAATAAGGGTGGGGAATATCGGATTTAAAAATATGATTTTAAGGAGTGGCTATATGGAAAAAAAGAAAGTAGCAGTCATTGGTTTGGGTTATGTGGGCTTGCCTTTGGCGTTGGCTTTTGGTCGGGTGATATCAACCATTGGTTTTGAAATTTCACAAGAAAAAGTGGCGGCGTATCGCCAAGGTTATGATCCCACAGGTGAAATGGAGCATGATCTGTTTATTCGGGCGGGAAAGTTGGAGTACACAACAAATCCAGAAGATATTGCGAAAGCGGATTTTGTGGTCGTAGCAGTGCCAACGCCTATTGATAATGCGCATCAACCTGATTTGACACCAGTGATCAAGGCAACGGAAACAGTGGGCAAACATTTGAAGAAGGGTGCAATTGTGATTTTTGAATCCACTGTTTATCCAGGTGTGACAGAAGATGTTTGCGTGAGTATTTTGGAAAAGGAATCAGGCTTGAAATGTGGGGAAGGGTTTAAGGTTGGGTACTCGCCAGAACGGGTGAACCCAGGTGATAAAGTTCATCGTCTGGAAACCATTGTGAAAGTCGTATCTGGGCAGGATGCTGAAACCCTAGAACAGGTAGCACAGCTTTATGAGCAAGTGATTGAAGCTGGGGTATATCGCGCACCAACGATTAAAGTCGCAGAAGCCGCGAAGGTTATTGAGAATACACAACGCGATTTGAATATTGCTTTGATGAATGAGTTGGCTATTATTTTTGATAAAATGGATATTGATACTGTCGACGTATTGAAAGCAGCGGGGTCAAAATGGAATTTCTTGCCATTTCGTCCTGGCTTAGTTGGCGGTCACTGTATTGGTGTTGACCCTTATTATTTGACCTATAAAGCTCAGCTTTTGGGTTATCATCCTGAGGTAATTCTTGCTGGTCGTCGCATTAACGATGGGATGGGCAAACATATTGCTGAGCAAACGGTGAAAAAAATCATTGCTTCGGGTTCTACAGTTCAAGATGCTCGGGTATTGATTTTAGGGCTTACTTTTAAGGAGAATTGTGAAGATCTTCGTAACTCTCGTGTGGTTGATGTCATTGCAGAGTTAGAGGATTATGGCATTGAAGTGATTGTCCATGATCCAGTAGCCAAAGCCGATGAAGCTTTGGCGGAGTATGGTGTCACATTGAAAAAACTAGATGATATAGGGCAAGTTGATGCGATTGTTGGCGCAGTATCCCATGCTTCTTTATTGACTTCTTCGGCAGATGTTTGGGCATCACTTGTGAAAGGAGGGGCGCCATTTATGGATGTTAAATCAGCATTTAATCAAGAAAAATTAGAATCGGTTGGATTTAAGGTATGGCGATTATGAGTAAAATATTAGTCACTGGTGCAGCCGGTTTTATTGGTTCACATCTGAGTATTCGTCTGCTTGAGCGTGGCGATGAAGTGGTGGGTTTGGATAATCTTAATGATTATTATGAGGTCAGCCTGAAAGAGGCGCGGTTAGCTCGTTTTTCTGATCATGAAAACTTCCGACTGGTGAAGATGGATCTCTCTGATCGCGAAGGCATGGAAGCACTATTTACTGAAGAGAAATTTGATAAAGTGGTGAACCTTGCAGCTCAGGCTGGAGTGCGCTATTCAATAGAGAATCCCCATGCCTATATTGAAAGTAATATTGTTGGTTTCACCAATGTCATTGAAGGCTGTCGTCACAACAAGGTTAAACATCTAGTTTATGCCTCATCATCATCAGTCTATGGTGCCAATGAAACCATGCCATTTTCGGTGCATGATAATGTGGATCACCCATTATCACTCTATGCCGCCAGTAAAAAAGCCAATGAATTGATGGCGCATACTTATTCTCATTTGTATGAACTTCCTACCACTGGACTTCGTTTTTTTACGGTATATGGTCCTTGGGGAAGACCAGACATGGCACTGTTTCTGTTTACCAAAGCGATTTTGGAAGGTAAACCAATCAATGTATTTAATCACGGGAAAATGCGCCGCGATTTTACTTATATCGATGATATTGTCGAGGGTGTGATTCGGGTATTGGATAAAACAGCGGAGTCGAATTCTGAATGGAACGGCAAAAAACCTGACCCAGCCAGTAGTAAAGCACCTTGGCGTATTTATAATATTGGCAATTCAAATCCAGTCGAGCTTATGGACTATATTAAAGCCATTGAAAAATCTTTGGGCATGGAAGCGGAAAAGAACTTTATGCCCTTACAGGATGGGGATGTGCCAGCCACGAGCGCGGATGTCCAAGCATTAATGGATGATGTCGGATTTAAACCTGATACCCATGTTGAAGATGGTGTAAGGCGTTTTGTTGAGTGGTATCGCGCATATTACAAAGTATAAAAGGTATGAAACGAGGTGGTTCTGAATGAAAGGCATTATTTTAGCGGGTGGATCGGGTACTCGCTTGTATCCGATTACCAAAGGAGTCTCAAAGCAACTTCTGCCAGTGTATGATAAACCCATGATTTATTATCCACTTTCGGTATTGATGTTGGCAGGGATTCGTGATGTGCTCATCATTACCACGCCGCACGATCAAGAAGCGTTTCAACGCGTGTTAGGGGATGGTTCGGAGTTTGGTATCAACTTAAGCTATGCCATGCAAAAAAAACCTGATGGCTTAGCACAAGCCTTTTTGATTGGCGAAGATTTTATTGGTGATGATTCGGTATGCTTGGTGTTGGGTGACAATATTTTTTGGGGTCAAGGTTTTACACCAAAACTATTGGATGCAGTGAAGCAAAAAAGAGGTGCGACGGTCTTTGGTTATCAGGTGAAAGATCCTGAACGCTTTGGCGTGGTGGAGTTTGATAAAAATTATAAAGCTTTGAGTATCGAAGAGAAGCCAGCGCAGCCAAAGTCCAACTTTGCAGTCACAGGCTTGTACTTTTATGACAATGATGTGATTGATATTGCGAAAAAAATCAAGCCATCGGCACGGGGTGAGTTGGAAAT
>NVWS02000028.1 GCA_002746295.2 Zetaproteobacteria bacterium | reverse complement strand
ATAGTCGTTTAAGTATGAATACTACATTATACTGTCGTCACCCTCGAATGCTTTTATCGAGGGTCTATGGATAGATTCCCGATAAAATATTTCGGGAATGACGGTGCTTTAATACTTGAATCACTATAGCTCTCCCCTTTTGTATGACTGTATGACTGTATGAACATGTTGGATAGATTGGGAGCTTGTCATGTTTGATCGTTTAAGTGAAAAAATTGGAAGTATTGCAGAAAAATTGCGTGGTTCAGCTCGAATTACAGAAGCGGATTTGGATGTCACACTGCGTGACATGCGTATGGCATTGTTGGAAGCCGATGTGGCGTTACCTGTAACGCGCCATTTGATGCAAGAAGCACGTGAACGCGCCTTGGGTGCGGATGTGGCTAAAAGCTTAAACCCTGGTCAGGTCATTGTAAAAATACTTCATGATGTGTTGGCTGATGTGTTGGGTGGTCAGCGGCGTGATTTGAATTTATCCAAAATTCCATCCATTATTTTGTTGTGTGGCTTGCAAGGTGCAGGTAAAACTACGACTGCGGGGAAGTTGGCGCGTTTACTAACATCACAAGGTAAGAAAGTGGCGTTGACCAGTGTCGATGCCACCCGTCCAGCGGCGCGTGAACAATTGCAAGTCTTGGCGGGGCAAGTGGGTGTGCCTTATGTGCAAGGTGAAGGCAGTACTGCTTCTGCCATGGCTTTATCAGCGTTGCAATTGGCGCGTACTGGTGGTCATCATGTCTTGATTCTTGATACAGCGGGTCGTCAGGTGGTTGATGATGGTTTGATGGAAGAAATCAAGTCTGTGGCGGATGCAGTGCAAGCCAGTGAACGTTTATTGGTATTGGATGCGATGACAGGGCAAACAGCCTTGCAAATTGCCGAACAATTTCATGCAACTGTGAATTTATCTGGCTGTGTGTTGACCAAAACCGATGCCGATGTGCGCGGTGGTGCGGCACTTTCTGTGGCATATAGTACGGGCGTAGCTGTTCGCTATGTGGGTACAGGTGAAAAGATTGAAGCCTTTGAAATCTTTGATCCACAACGCATGGCAGGGCGTATCCTTGGACAAGGCGATGTGGTCGGCTTGGTGGAAAAAATCCAGGCCAATGTGGATGAAGATACTGCCAACCGTTTAGCCAAGAAAATGAACAAAGGTTCATTTGATTTGATGGATTTCGCCGATCAATTGGGACAAATGCAAAATATGGGTGGTATGGCAGGCATGATGAAAATGTTGCCAGGTATGAATATTCCCAAAGAAGCGATGTCTCAAATTGATGAGAAACCGATGAAGCGCATGCAAGCAATGGTTTACTCGATGACAGCCAAAGAGCGTCAATATCCCAAGCTCATCAATGGTAGTCGCAAGAAGCGTATTGCCATAGGTTCTGGAACATCGGTGCCTGATTTGAATCGTATGTTGAAACAGTTCGCACAAATGCAGAAGATGATGAAGAAAATGAAGGGCGGCAAAGGCAAACGTATGATGGCTCAATTGGCAGGTAAAATGGGCAGTTTTGGTGGTATGTCTGGCATGCCGAAGATGTAGATTTTAGAAAACGGCTGTGTATAGTGCGCCGCCGCATTGATAATGAGAAAATAAGACGTATGATTTTTTCAGAAATTGAAAAAGTAACATGCGTTCGGAGGTTTGGAAATATGGCAGCAGTGATTCGTTTGCAACGTGGTGGACGTAAGAAACGCCCTTTTTATGCAGTTGTAGTCATGGATGAACGCAAACGTCGTGATGGCGCTTTCATTGAAAAAGTGGGTTATTATGATCCTTGTAAAGAACCAGAAGTGATTGAATTGGATCTTGAAAGCATCAAATCTTGGACTGATAAAGGTGCGCAACCTTCTGATCGTGTCGCAAGTTTGATTGCCAAGGTTTCTGCTTAACCATTTTGAAGTATGGATGCACGTATTCGTGGATAGGTGCATGTAGAGGCTGATATGTCAAAAGATTTACTATATGTTGGTACGGTTCTTTCGCCGCATGGCTTGAAAGGAACCTTTTCTATTTATTCAGATACCCGGCCTGCCTCTGGCATCGCTGGGTATTCTTCTTGGTCTATTGGCTTCTCTCCTGATATGGTAAAGCCTTATGCTGTGGAACGTTGTTGGCAGCATGGTAAAGGTATGTTGGTTGATTTGGCCGAAGTGAGCACACGTGAGCAGGCAGAATCGTTGAAAAAACAGAATATTTATGTGTCACGCGATGAAGTGGATGTCGATGATGATGAATATTTGTGGGAAGATTTGGTGGGCTGTCATGTGTATGCCTCCGATGTGTTGTTGGGTGAGGTCAAAGCATTGGAAGCTTATGGCGCGCAAGATATTTTATGTGTAAAAAGTCTTCCTGATATGGAAAAACAAGGTGAGTGGATGCTTCCATTTATAGAAGATACCATCTTGTCATTGGATGTAGATGGCAAGCGTATTGATATTGAATTGATCGAGGGTATGGACGCTTGTTTCACGCCCAAATTTTAACCTTATTCCCTGAATTTTTCACATCGCCATTGGCATGTTCTATTCCCAAGCGTGCGATTGAAGCGGGCTTGGCTCAAGTGGACTGCCTTCAAATTCGCGATTTTTCTACCGATAAACACCACAATGTCGATGATAAACCTTATGGCGGTGGACCAGGTATGCTCATGAAGGCTGAACCTGTGGTGGGTTCGATTCGTGAAGCTCGTAAGCGTGACCCACAAACCCATGTGGTCATGTTAACCCCATCGGGTGTTCCTTTTAATCAAGCCAAAGCCCTTGAATATGTTGAAAAACGTCACATTACCTTGCTTTGCGGACGTTATGAAGGCTTTGATGAACGTATTTGTGATGAGGTGGATGAGCAACTATCATTGGGTGACTATGTGTTGTCGGGTGGTGAACCTGCGGCACTATCTGTTTTGGATGCCTTGATTCGACTGTTACCTGGTGTGTTGGGGTCTCCAGAATCAGCGCTGTTGGATTCTTTTACCGAAGAAGGAATGCTTGATTGGCCGCATTATACCCGCCCCGAAATCTTTGAAGGTAAGTCAGTACCCAAAGTCTTGCTTTCAGGTGATCATGCCAAGATTGATGCTTGGCGAAAAGAACAGGCTGCTATTCGATCCAAATCACGCCATTTAAGCTGAAAAATAGGTGTATATAGTCATTCAACTATAGAACTATCATTTCTATCAACCAATCGTCACCCTCGAGTACGTCACCCTCGAATGCTTGTATCGATGGGTTGTATCGAGGGTCTATCATTAGATTCTCGATAAAAGATTTCGAGAATGACGAACGAAGAGGTAGCTGAATTCAAGTGATAAGTGTTTTCACTGCATCTGCAATGCGCTTGATGGCATCTTCCAGTGTTTCTTGTGCCACTGCATACGAAAAACGAACCTGTCCTGCTGAACCGAATGCAGTACCAGGCACCAATGCTACGCCTGCGGCATCGAGCAACCATTCGCATACCATCACATCATCTTCCAGCACAACACCATCTGCCGTTGTTTTCCCAAGCCAACCTGAAATGGATGGAAATACATAAAAAGCACCGTCGGGCATCAAACAATCAACACCGTCCATATTATTCAGCGCCTTCACCAACCATGTCCGACGTTTTGCATACGTTTCCACCATCTCATCCAATGCACCCGTTGGACCTTGCAATGCAGCCAAGGCTGCTTTTTGTGCAATTGATGACGGGTTGGATGTAGATTGCCCCTGAATTTTACTCATCGCTTTAATCAGTTGTACGGAAGCGGCACAAAAACCAATGCGCCAGCCCGTCATACAATAAGCTTTGGAGACACCATTGAAGGTAATGGTACGCTCTTTTAAGTCAGGATTCACTTGGGCAAAGGTTACGAACTTTTTACCATTAAAAATAATTTTTTCATACATATCATCGCTTGCCACAGCCACATGCGGGTGTTTTCTCAACACTTCACCCAAGGCAGCCAAATCATCCCAAGAATATGCCATACCTGTTGGGTTGGAGGGTGAATTTAAGAATAACAACTTGGTTTTTGGCGTAATCGCTGCTTCCAACTGTGCCGCAGTCAACTTGAAATCAGCTTCAGAAAGACAAGCTACAATCACAGGCTTACCTTCTGCCAACAACACCATATCAGGATAGGAAACCCAATAAGGTGCAGGAATAATGACTTCATCACCCGCATCAATCATCGCCATCAACAGGTTAAAAATACACTGTTTGCCACCTGTGGAAACCAAAATATTTTCAGATTCATAATCCAAGTCATTGTCCCGTTTGAATTTATCAGCCACTTCTTGACGTAATTCAGGAATCCCCGGTACAGCGGTATAACGGGTAAAACCGCTACGAATCGCTTCAATACCCGCCTCAGATGCTGCTTGTGGCGTATCAAAATCGGGTTCACCCACAGAAAGTGAAATGATATTGCGTCCTGAAGCACGCAATTCAGCAGCCTTGGCAGTAATGGCAAGTGTCGCCGATGGTTTAACACGTTGAACGCGGTTGGATAATTGAATAGTCATGCTGACAACATGCCAAAAAAGCATATCAAAATCAATCTTTCAAGTGCATGACGATGGCAGTTTATGTTCTTGTAAAGGCATATCATATTGCCACCATAAGTAACAAGCCAAAGCCAAAAAAACACCTTGACCCAGCACAAAATCCAAACGTCCACCATGCAAAAGTGGCACAAAAACACTTGCCACAACAGCACTAATCATCATTTGAAAAAATCCTTGTATCGAAGCACAGGTTCCACGGTGCTGAGGAAAACAGTCCAAGGACAAAACAATCAAGGCAGGCATACCGATAGATAAAGCAATGGCATACAACATCATCGGCCCCACAACCGATAACCATGAGGCTTCAAGCCAACATGCTTGTAGCATATTCAACAACCATGCCACACCCAGCAACACAAAACTTAATGTCAAAATTTGCTGTATTTGCCAGCGTCCAGCCAAATATGATGATACCCAAGCACCCAACATCATGCCGCCCACCATGGGTATAAATAACCACTGAAATTGACGACTACCCAAGTCCAAAAAATCATACACAACCGTCGGCGCACCTGCGATGTAAAGAAAAATACCTGCAAAGGCAAAGGACATGCTCAATACCCGAGCCATAAACTGTCGATGATGAAGCATGTCAGAATAATGTTTGATGACCTGCATAGGGTGGCAAGCATGGCGGTATTTTTTGGGCAATGTTTCCTCAACGCCGACAACCATCAACATCAATAGCACCGAAAAAGACAGCAAAAACCAAAATACACTACGCCACCCCCACATTTCATGCAGCCAACCACCTAAAATTGGTGCTACAGCAGGTGCCAATGCAAACAGCATGGTTACTTGAGCCATCGCTTGATGGGCTGATGTCTCATCATGGGCATCACGAACCATGGCACGTCCTGCAATCATACCGCCACTGGCAGCCAAACCTTGTAACACTCGAAAAGCCAAGAAAACATCTATATTTTGTGCCAAGGCACAGCCTATGGATGCCAGACTATACACCGATAAACCAAGCCAGATGACTCGCTTGCGACCCCAAGCATCGGCAAGCGGTCCCCAGAACAATGTGGATATTGCAAATGCAAACAAGTACACACCCAAGCTTTGAGACAAAACAGCCCGCGACACCAAAAATTCAGACTCAATGGCTGGAAAAGATGGTAAATACGTGTCCACAGAAAAAGGCCCGAGCATGGAAAGTAGCGCTGCAATCAACGTCAGCCGAAAGTAAACCACCGTATTGGGTTTATGCATGCGATGAAATTTTTAGGGAAAAAAGTTGGGTGGGCAGCTCATCTGTCATTCCAATGCGTAGCGCACACCCACCGCTCGACATAATTGTTGCATCAAAGGCACACTCACTTCAAAACACCCTGCAATAAGCCCTGTCAAATCATCTTGTACAATCAATTCAGGTATTAACGGTGCGATGGCAATAAAATTTTTGCGCTTCAATTCTTCAATCATGGGGTGATCCATCGGATAACCTTTGGGCGCACGTTTCAAAGTATCTCCCGATAAATGAAAACTTTTGCAAAATTGTACATCGTGAATGGCATCATTCCAGCGCGTCGGATGGGCATCAATATAAGCACGGATTTTCTTAAGGGTTGGACTATCAGGGTGCCAAATTCCTGCACCCACAAAGACTTCATGCGCTTCAATATGCAGATAAAATCCAGGCGCATGGATGTCTTTGCCGACTTCATGACGAAATTGAATGCCAATATTGGTTTTGTATGGTGCTTTATTTTTACCAAAACGTACATCTCGATAAATCCGCATCAACGAACCACCAACTTTTTTATCCGAAGCCACAAAGTACGGCGCAAAACGTGATAACTCTGGTTGCATGGCACGAATAAAGTCCAATGCAGGTTCACGAACCAAGGTCTCATATTCAGATTTATGCGCATGAAACCAATCACGGTTGTTGTTGGCCCCCAATCGATTCAAAAAATCAAAGGTGTCTTCTGTAAAAAATTCAGGCATGGCTAATACTTAAACTTTTCAATGCGATCATGGGGTGCATTGAAATCTAGACTTGGTCCTTTGGGTACAATGCGTGTTGGATTGATGTTTTCATGACTGCCATAATAATGTTGCTTGATATGCCTCATATTCACGGTTTCTCGTACATGGTCATATTGATACAATTCACGAAGATAATGCGATAAATTTGGATAATCGGCAATACGTTGGCGATTGCATTTGAAATGCCCAACATACACCGCATCAAAACGAATCAGCGTGGTAAACAAACGCCAATCCGCCTCAGTCAAGCGATGACCGACCAGATAACGCTGTTGGCTTAAACGTTTTTCCAAGGTATCCAACGTAGAAAACAAACGATCAAATGCTTCTTCATACGCCGCTTGCGTGGTGGCAAAACCACAGCGGTACACACCATTGTTGATGTTCGTGTAAACAAAATCATTGGTAGCATCAATGTCACTGTGTAATTCTTCAGGGTAAAAATCCTTGGTATTGCCTGTGAGTGCATCAAATTCTGTATTGAACATGCGGATAATCTCTGCGGATTCATTGGAAACGATGGTTTTACGTTGTTTATCCCACAAAATTGGCACTGTGACGCGCCCAGAATAATTGGCATCTGCAAGGGTATAAAGCTGATGGGCATATTCAAAGCCATACAGCGGTTCAGGCACATCAAACTGCCAACCCGATGTCAACATATCAGGGCTCATCACACTCACGCCAATCAGTGATTCCAAGCTTTTGAGTTTGCGGAAAATAAGCGTGCGGTGCGCCCATGGGCATGCCAACGAAACATACAAATGATAACGCCCTGCTTCAGGAGGAAATTCGCCATCAACTGAAATATGATTGAGAAATTGAGAGGCTTTGCGCTCAAATTTTCCACCCGTCGATGCCGTGTCATACCATTGATCATGCCAGACTCCATCCACCAGCAAACCCATTAGTTGGCTGCCAGAGTTGGATAATCGGTATAACCATGCGCATCCCCACCATAAAATGTGGCTTGATCGACGTCATTTAAGGCTGCATCTTGTTTGAAACGCTCGGGCAGATCAGGATTGGCTAAAAAGGGGATGCCATAAGCCACCAAATCCGCCTTACCATCGCTTAATATCATATTGCCACGCGCTTTGTCATAACCGCCATTGGCAATATAACAGCCCGCGAAAGCCTTGCGTAACGATGACATATCGACATTACCACCGCCCTCACCGATCATCGATACTTCCACCACGTGCAAATATACAGGCTTGAGCGCAGATAACGCCATGGCAATATGTTCAAACAAGGCTTGTGGTGCAGAATCTTGCATATCATTGAAGGCATTGATGGGGGAAATACGTACCCCCACTTTATCGCTGCCAATTTCTCCGATCACGGCGGTGGTGACTTCCAATAAAAAACGGGTGCGATTTTCAAGGCTACCACCATATAAATCTTTGCGTTGATTGCTGCCATCGCGCAAGAATTGATCAATCAGGTAACCATTGGCAGCATGAATTTCAACACCATCAAAACCAGCTTGTATGGCACTGGCTGCGGCATGGCGATAATCATCAACAATACTTGCGATTTCATCCACCGATAAAACACGTGGTGTGACAAAATCTTTCATACCTTCGTAGGTGAAGGCCTGCCCTTGTGCTTGAATGGCTGACGGTGCAACAGGCAAGCTTCCAGCATGAAAATCAGGGTGTGAAATCCGCCCGCAATGCCACAATTGAATAAATATTTTACCACCTTGATTATGCACTGCTTGGGTGACATTTTTCCAACTTTCCACCTGTGCATCATTATAAATACCAGGTGTTGCAGGATAACCCACACCTTGCGTTGAAATTTGTGCACCTTCGGTAATGATCAATCCAGCCGATGCACGTTGATTGTAATATTCAGTCATCAACGCTGTCGCTGTTCCGTCTGGCGCACGATTGCGTGTCATGGGCGCCATCACCATGCGATTGCTAAGGTTTACTGAACCCAAGCCATAGCTTGAAAAAATTTTGTCATTCATCGTTGTGTCCTCTTGGTTATTGTCGTTGAAGTATCAAATGAGCTAAAGATTGGTTCCATACTTAAAACAGGATATATAGTAATTCAAGTATTAAATCAGCACGTCATTCCCGAAATCTTTTATCGGGAATCTAATGGTAGATCCTCGATACAAGCATTCGAGGATGACGATTGGGGGATATAGAAATGATCGTTTCATACTTAAAACAGGATATATCCAATGTGCTATGCTTACAGTGTTTGGTGTGAGCCATCACAAAACGCACCTTTTTTACTGTGTTTGCATTGACATAGAGCCACCGTTTTCTTTTCGGCAATTTCTATGACTTCAGGTGTGAATTCTGTGCCAGCATGTGAGCCGTCACAAAAGGGTTGCTTGGCAGATTTCCCGCAGCTGCACCAGTAGTAAGTGCCAGGTTCTAAGCTCAAGACGATGGGTTGTTTGGCGATGATTGTAGGTTCACTCATATTATATTACTCCCTGATTCCTTCAATGGATATATTTAGTTCAACACTGTCCGACACTGGACCAAGTTTGGGGGCAAACGGCATGTTGTAATCGGACAAATGCAAGGTGGTATGGGCTTCAAAACCACGGCGATAGCCACCCCAAGGATCTTTGCCCGTACCAATTTGATTCACATCAAGATCGACTGCTTTACTTACACCGCGCATAGTCAGCATGCCATGCATGATACCATGACCGTTGCCCTTATCTTCATAAGATGTGCTGTTATATGTTATCACAGGGAACTTTTTTGCCGCAAAAAAATCAGGGCTGCGCAGGTGTTTGTTACGTTCGGCATGGTTGGTATCGATACTCATTGCATCAATGGTCACATGTATACTGTTATGTTTGGCATTGGCAGCATCAAAGGTAAAATTGCCATTGAACTTACGAAATTCGCCATAAAGCCAGCTATAACCCAAGTGTTTCACCTTAAATTGAATAAAGGCATGTTGCCCCTTGATATCGAACTGGTAATGCTCTTCGCTAGCCATGGCAGTAGAAGCCATCAAGCCAGTGCATAATAAAGCAGCCGTGGCCACATATTGTTTGAGTTTTATAGACTTAAGTTTCATAGACTCCCCTTTAGTTTTTCTTTGATTTTAAACCCAGCATACGCCGTAAGGTATGATCTTTATCGATGAGGTGATGCTTTAATGCCGCTGCGCCATGCAAACATGCCAAAGCTATGGCTGACCATGCAAGGTAACGGTGCATCATTCCCATCAAATCGGCAGTGTCTTTATCCAATGACATCAACGCAGGCACGGTAAACCAGCCAAACACATCAATGCCCACGCCTTCTTCGGTGGGAATCAGATAGCCTGTCACCATCAACAAAAACAATAACACATAATGTAAACGGTGGACGGACAGTGCGACCACTTGCTCCCAAGCTTCGCCCATCAACTCAGGACGAATATTGAGCAACCGCCATAGCCAACGAAACAACAACAAAGCCAACAATAACATGCCGATGGATTTATGCAGTTCAGGTGCATGGTGATACCAACTATCATAATAACCAAGGGTGCGCATCCACACACCCAAAGCAAACATCCCAACCACAGCCGATGCCATCAGCCAGTGAATGACGATGGCCACCCAGCCATAACGGTCTGTTTGATTGAATAACGGTGTCATGTATGGCTGCTTAAGCCTGTGTATAACAGGTCTATCAGGCGATTAAGATCCACAGTTAATATTTCCAAAGAATTATTTTGCAAGGCAATCGGACTGTTATAACGCAAGGTTGCTTGATGAATATCGTATGCCGTTTGTTGACAATTCGAACACGTAAAACTTCCTTGTTCAAGCCCTTGCTTAAGGATGTTTGCCATGCTGGCAATCACTTTTTCCTCGTATGTCAACAAGACACGGATATGTTTACTCTGAATGTATTGGATGAAATCAAACAAATGTCGGGTATCTGAAAATTGGGTATAAGCCATGCCTAAACGTGTTTGTAAAAAAGCACGCAGTGCATCCAAGGCTTGGCTTTCTTCCGCTGCCGCCGCTTGCCCTGCATCCAGCTTTTCTTGCAGCTGTTGTTCCATGCATGCCACCATCATGGCATCTTTATTTTTAAAGTGGCGGTAAAGGTTACCCACACTCATGCCACAATCCGCAGCGATTTCTGCCATCGTTGTTTTGCTAGGGCCATAATCAGAAAAACGCTGCCGTGCTGACTTCAATATTTGATGGGTGACTTGATTCATCTGGCAAACCATAAAACTATAAAAAATGAATGTAAATGTATTATATTCATTATTCACTAATGTTGCGCGCTTGATTAAGAGCCATGAATCCCCGAAATCTTTTATCGGGTATCTCCCCATAGACCCTAGATACAAGCATTCGAGGGTGACATGGTGACAGACTGCGTGGATGATCAGGGCGGATGACGACATAATTTCAAGAAAATGCGTAACATTAGTTGCTTATTTACCCTTATTGCGTCCCTCCCCCGAATGCTTGTATCGGGGATCTTTTGTAAAGACGTAAAGCACTCAATGCCAAAAAGTTATGTTTTTTTGTTTGTTAAAATTCAGTCAGTAGGTAGGCAATCACATTCGCGCGTTTTTCATCATCCTGCATATCAGGTATTTGTGGCATGTGAATGCCATATTTGTTTTTACCCAACAATGCTTGGGCGTAACGGTCATGCTTGAGAACTTCACTGGGGTTTTTTAACCATGCATTCAGCCAAGCAACATCGCGACGTGTGCCAATACCCGTTAAGTCGGGCGCAAACTTCTGCTCCCCACCCATGCCATGGCAATGAATGCAAATAGATTTAAAGATATGTTCACCTTGTTTGATATCCGATGCCCATGTTGAGGGAAGCAGAGCAAACATGATGGAAAAGAAAAATGTAAGTTGGAAAATGCGCATAAAGTCTCCTGTGGCGTGCGAATCTCCAAATATATGGCATCAATATGCGATAGCAAATCTATGATAGATTTCTTGGAAAGCTTTGCTTGCATGGCTATGATGCTGCGCATGAAATATTTTTCTTTATGTATCGTCATGATAAGTTTGCTGTCCGCATGCGCTAAAACGCAGGAACGTATGTCAAATTCACCCAAAGATGATTATCAATATGCCCAAGGCTTGATGGATAATAATGATTATGCGCGTGCTACGGTATTTCTTGAGAAATTTTCGGGTAAACACCCGTATAGTGAGTATGCAGCCAAAGCAGAGATGTTACGGTTATATGCAGCATACAAGGATGAGGAATATATTTTAAGTGAAACCTTGGCGATACGCTTTCTGAAACAGCACCCACGTCATGCCGATTTGGCATATGTGCAATACATGTTGGCCATGAGTTATATCAAGGAATCGGGAGATTCAGAACGGGATCAAACGGCAACCCACCATGCGATGGATGCATTGAAAAGGTTGTTGAAAAAATATCCTGATTCAAAATATACAGCAGAGGCAGCGCAATACTTGCAAAAAATGCGCAATAAACTGGCGCAACATGAGTTGTATGTGGGTCAATTTTACTATCAATATGAACGCTATGTTGCCGCTGCCAATCGCTTTCAGGTGGTCATGAACAAATATCAAACCAGCCCTGCGATTGAAGAAGCCTTGTATTATTTATCTGCCAGTTATATGCAATTGAAGTTGACTCAAAATGCAAAGGATGTTGCGGCAATTTTGAGACATAATTTTCCAAACAGTGGCTGGAGTGAAAAAGCTGCTTCGCTTTAGCCTTTATGCTTTTTTCATGGCTATGTTCGTGGGCTGTTCAGCCAATGAACATGAGGCGGTTGAACAGGTGTTGAATCAACGCAGTCAAGCCATGCATGAAAAAAACATACAACATTACGCAGCATTGATTGCCAATGATTATATTGCTTTAGGACGTGATAAGAACAAGGTGGTTGATGATGTGCAGCACCTATTTCAAACCTTTGATAAAATTGAGATGGTAACACATGATCGTACGGTTCGTGTGTTACCGCATGGTCATGCGGAATGTGAACAAAGCTATACACTCAAGGCGTATGCCGATGGTCAGTGGCGTGTGATGACACGTCGAGAGCAATTGATGTTGCAGAAAAAAGGCGATGTTTGGAAAGTGACAGCAGGGCTATAAATCTAAAACAATGGTAGGTTTTGGGATAAATCTTGCAAGTTGCGGGGCTGAACCCTATGGTTCGCCGCCGTGAAAGTGAGCCGAGGCTCGCTTTTTTTTGTTTTATGGGGTAGTGAATGAGCCTAGAAGATCAAGTTCAACAACTTGCAACACCAATTGCCAATGAATTGTCCATTGAAATTCTGAATGTGGTGATGGATGGTGGATCACGTAGCCGTTTGGTGAAAGTTATCGTCGATCGTCGCGGTGGTGTGTCATCCGATGAATTGGTGCGTATCAGTCGCGGTTTAAGTTTACAAATGGATGTCGAAGATGTGGTGGTGGGAAAGTATCATTTGGAAGTGACCACGCCAGGGTTTGACTGGCATTTACAGAATCAAGCTGATTTTGATCGTTATTTGGGTGACTGGCTGAAGATTGTGCAAGAGAATCCACCTGCCATTGAAGGTGAAAACCTTGGTCTGGATGGTGATGCTTTTTCTGTGCGTGATGAGAAAGGTGTGGTGCATCGCTTTGGGGTGAAGGATGTGGTGAAAGTCACGCGAGCGATTAACTGGAAAGCTATTTCCAAAGCACAGAAGAAAAAATAAGAGATGATTCTTAGCGAGGTTGATAACAATGGGTGTTGATATGATGCAGGTTGCTGATGCGGTTGCACGTGAGAAGTCAGTGGATCGTGAGCTTGTTATTGATGCGATGGAACAAGCCATTAAGACTGCTGCTCGTCGTACTTATAGTCATAAAACATTGGATGCTAAGATGGATCAAGCATCAGGTGAGATTGGTTTATTTCATGTTCGTACAGTTGTGGAAGAAGTTGAAGATGAGGAAAATGAATTAACGTTGGCAGAAGCTGTGGAAATGCAAGCTGATGCTGAAATTGGCACGGAATTTCGTGAGGCTTTGGCACCGATTGAGTTGGGTCGCATCGCAGCACAAACTGCCAAGCAAGTCATCAATCAAAAAATCCGTGAAGCTGAGCGGAACCGCGTGGTGGCAGAATATGAACCGCGTGTGGGTGAAATTATTACGGGTATTGTCAAGCGGGTGGAACGTGGCAATGTGTATGTTGATTTGGGTCGTGGTGAAGCAGTCATGTACCGTGAAGATTTATTGCCGCGTGAGTCATATCGTCAAGGTGATCGTGTGCGCGCTTATTTGCGAGAAGTTCGTAATCAACCCAAAGGTGCATTGGTGTTTGTATCCCGTGCAGATGCGGGTATGGTGTTGAAGCTTTTTGAACAGGAAGTGCCTGAAATTCAAGATAATTTGGTCACCATTCAGGCAATTTCGCGTGATCCGGGTTCACGCAGTAAAATCGCTGTGATTTCAATGGAGCCTGGCATTGATCCTGTGGGTGCTTGTGTAGGTATGCGTGGTGCGCGCGTGCAAGCGATTGTCAATGAATTGCACGGTGAACGTGTGGATATTATTGAATGGACAGAAAACCCAGCAGAATTTGTGGTCAATGCATTGTCACCTGCTGAAATTGAACGTGTTTTGGTGGATGAAGAAAACAACACCATTGAAGTGGCTGTGAATGAAGAAAACTTGGCGATTGCCATTGGTAAACGCGGGCAGAATGTGCGTTTGGCTTCTGAATTAACAGGCTGGCATATTGAATTGATGACAACAGGGCAAGAAGCTGAAAAACGTGCAGAAGAAACAACGTCAGCCAAAGAATCATTTATTTCGAGTTTGGATGTGGATGAAGATTTTGCCAATTTACTGGTAGCTGAAGGGTTTTTATCACTGGATGATTTGGCGTATTGTGAAATATCAGATTTGCAAGTGGTTGAGGGGCTGGATGAAACCTTGGCGCAAGAAATTCAAAAACGTGCGCGTAATAGTTTGTTGGATCAAGCCTTACAAGCTGCCAAAAAGGATGAGGATGAAGTGTCATTGTTGGATTTGCCCAATATGACACGTGAAATTGCATCACAATTGGCAGAAAGAAAAGTGTTAACTGCGGAAGCTTTGGCTGATGCTTCTTTGGCTGATATGCAAGGCATTGAAGGTCTTGAAAAACCCGAAGATTTAATTATCGCAGCCCGTGAGGCTTGTGGCTGGTTTGCCTGATATAAAGGTTAAACGCAACATGGAGAGGACGTGCTTTGCATGTCGTCAAAAAATGGATAAAAGCCAGATGTTGCGTTTGGTTGTGGATGATTTGGGTTTGTTATGGCCCGATATATTGCAAAAAGCACCCGGTCGTGGTTCATATTTATGTATGCGGGGCGGGTGTTTTTCTGGGATGAGTGATAAACGTTTGGGTGTGTTGTATCGCAAATGTCATATTTCATTGCCACAATGGTCTGGGCTTGAAAAACGTCTGAATGCAACCATAGAACAGGCTGTTTTGGGTCAAATGATACGTTTAAAATCATTGGCAAGTGTGGGAAGGGATGCAGTGATGCATCAAATGTGGAAGAATGCGCCGCTCTTATTGATCTTGGTCAATAAATCGGGGCAAGCTTTGCAAAGGCAAGTCATGAGTGCCGTTGAAAAGCGTCAAGAGTTGGGATTAAAAACTATACCGTTGAATGATGTGTCTGAAGCTTGGCTGATGCGTGTTTTTCAACGTGAGAAAGTGTCTGTGGTGACTTTACCTGTTTCTCGACAAACAGAAAAGCTGCAACAATGGTGTGTTTGGCACGGGCATTTAAAAGGATGTAAGGTAAGCGATGGCGAATAAACGCGTGCTCGAATTAGCAAAAGAACTAAAAGTAGAAGTAGCAGAGATTAAAAAAGCTGCTTCCCGTTGCGGTGTGGCTGTAAATAGTCCAACAGCAATGTTAAATGATGACGATAGTCGTCGCATCAAGGCGGCAATGAGTCAATCCGATTCTGCTACAGGTTCAGGCAAGACATTGTCTCCTCGCTCAGGTGCAGGACGCAGCTCAACATCCGATGGTCGGGGTCATACCGTTCAGGTTGCAGTACGTCGTCGTCGTTCAAAGCCTAGCGCCGCCGCCCAAGCATCCAATACTTCAGGAGAATCCACACTTTCCTTAAAACAGGCTACTGTCGATACGTCTGCGCCAACAACTGTGGTGAAAGAAGCTGTGAAGGCTGAAGCAGCAAAGAAAGTTGAAGTGGTGCAAAAAAATGAGGTGCAGAAGAAGGCTGAAGTCGTCAAAGCCAAACCAAGCCAAACTCCGAAACCGCCTATTGTTAAGAAACCTATGGGTGCGACCAAGGTTGCTGTGAAAAAAACGTCACCAGCACCTGCCCGTAGTAAATTATCACCAGCACAAATGGCAGCTCAAGCCTTGGAAAAGAAAAAACAAGATGCTGAGAAATTGGTGATGGAAGAAAAAACAAAACGTTTGGCTGCACGCAGTACATCGGGTGTGAATCAACCTCGACCAAACCCAAACCGTCCAGCAGGTCAACAGCGTCCGAACCCGAATCGCCTCGCCGCAGGTCAACAACGTCCAAATCCAAATCGTCCAGCAGGGCAACAACGTCCAAACCCAAACCGTCCAGCAGGGCAACAGCGTCCGAACCCGAATCGCCCAGCAGGGCAGCAACGTCCGAATCCGAATCGCCTAGGACAGCGTCCGAACCCGAATCGCCTAGGACAGCGTCCGAACCCGAATCGTCCTGGAGGTCAGCAAGGGCGTACAACGACAGGTCCGCGCACAACCATTCGTAAAGGCTTAACACCTGCACAAATTGCGGCTGCTAAAGCCCCCAAGTCTTCTATCAAACAGATAGAAGCAAAAATCACCAAAGAACGGAATGATCGTCGTCGTGAGAATGCGGCGCGTAACAACCGTCGTCCAGGACAAGCCGCAGGCGCACAACAGCGTCCAGGGCAAGCAATGGGTGCGCGTCGTACCACACCAAACATTGGTGTAGGGCCGACAGAACCTGTGACAGCACCGACAGCAGTCAAACGTCGTTTTGCTGGTGGTCCAGGTCAACAACGCCAAACCCAACGTCGTTTAACACCTGCTGAAAAAGCGGCACGTCGTTCTTACTCTAGCAAGCGCCATGAAGTATTGACACCGCAACAAGAAGAACGCATGGCACGTTTGGCGAAGGGTGACCGCCGTCGTTTTATGAAGAAAAACATCACCAAGGATGATGAAAACTTTGTTGTTCGTGAAGTTGAAATTACCAATCCAATTATCGTGTCAGAATTGGCAAGTCGCATGGCGATCAAGACCATTGAAGTCGTCAAACAATTGATGAATATGGGCACAATCGTGACATCCAATGATAATCTTGACAGTGATACTGCCATGCTTGTGGTGGAAGAATTTGGTCATAAAGCCAAAGTCATCAATGAAGCGGCAGTTGAAGATATTCTGGTAGAAGAAACAGGTGTGGATGAAGAATTATTAACACCACGTCCACCTGTTGTTGTGGTTATGGGACATGTGGATCATGGTAAAACATCGATTCTTGATGCATTGCGGAAAGCCACGGTTGCGGCTGGTGAAGCAGGTGGTATCACCCAACATATTGGTGCTTATATGGTGAAACTAACGGGTGGTGAACGGGTTGTTTTTGTCGATACACCAGGTCATGAAGCCTTTACCAGTTTGCGTGCTCGTGGTGCAAAATTGACCGATGTGGCCGTCCTTGTGGTCGCAGCCGATGATGGTGTGATGCCGCAAACTGTGGAAGCATTGAACCATGCGAAATCTGCGGGTGTACCCATTATTGTTGCCATCAATAAAATGGATAAAGATGGTGCCAATCCTGAAAATGTAAAACGTCAATTATCCGAGCATGGTATTCTTCCTGAAGAGTGGGGGGGAGATACCATCTTTGTTGAAGTCTCTGCCCATACAGGACAAGGCTTGGATGACTTGTTAGAAATGTTGGCCTTGCAAACAGAAATTTTGGAATTACGTGCCAACCCTGAAGGTGTGGGTCGTGGTGTGGTGGTTGAATCACGCTTGGATCGTGGTCGTGGTCCTGTGGCGACTGTATTGGTACAAAATGGTACCTTTAAGAAGGGTGATATTGTCGTTGTTGGCACTGTAACAGGTCGTATTCGTGCGATTGTCGATGAAAATGCCGTACAACATCGTACAGCAGGTCCTTCGGTTCCGTTTGAGTTGTTGGGGCTAGAATCGGTTCCTGAAGCGGGTGCTAAAATTGTTTCTGTGAAGAATGACCGTCAGGCACGTGATATTATATCCTATCGTAAAGAACAAGCCCGTCAGTTGAAAGAAGCATCCACCAAACGTGCTAGTTTTGATGATTTATTTGCAGCCGTGAAGAGTGATATGGCAGAAGTGCCTGTGATTATTAAGGGTGATGTATCGGGTTCTGTGGATGCGATGGCTGAATCTTTGGTGAAATTGGGTACCGATGAAGTCAAGGTGAAAATTGTCCATAAAGGCATTGGTGCGATTACGGAATCGGATGTTATGTTGGCACAAGCATCCAGTGCCATGATGATTGGTTTTAATGTTCGCCCTGAAACTAAGGCCAAGCGTTTGGCTTCGGATCACAAGATTGATGTTCGTTTTTATAAAGTGATTTATGATGCGATTGATGATGTGAGAGCTGCGATGGCAGGCGAATTATCACCTGATCAAGTTGAGAAAGTGACGGGTGAAGCCGAAGTTCGCCAAGTGATTACTGTACCGAAAATCGGTGCGATTGCTGGTGCTTATGTCACCGAAGGTTATGTGATGCGTGCATCGAAAGTGCGTGTATTGCGTGATAATGTCTTGATTCATGATGGTGAGTTGGCTTCTTTGCGTCGCTTTAAAGATGATGTGAAAGAAGTGAAATCAGGTTATGAATGTGGTATTGGTGTTGAGAAATTCAATGATGTGAAAGAAGGTGATACCTTTGAATTTTACATCATTGAAGAAATCGCTGCGACACTATAACTGCTGATGAAAAGTTTCAAAAAGCCATCCAAGCATCGGATGGAGTCCGATATACAACATCTTCTGACGACGTTGTTACAACGTGACATCAATGATCCGTGCCTTTTAGGCACGGTCATTACTTCGGTGGATGTATCGCGTGATAATCAAAGTGCAGTGATTAAAGTGCATGGTATGAAGCGTGAAGAAGCAGACTTGGTAACGGAACGCTTGATGCGTCTTGCCTCGCATTTTGAATATGAATTGCGCCGTGCCATGCAACGTAAGCGTATACCTCATTTGAAATTTTCTTGGGATAGTAATTTGGATCAAGGCAATGATATGGTTGAACTTTTGAATAAGTTGCATCGCGCTTGAAGTTCCTTTATGAAGATGTGAACTGGCAAACTGTGAAAGATGCTTTGTGTGTGGCAAATAAAATTCATGTCATTGCACATGTGAGTCCTGATAGTGATACCATAGGTTCACAAATTGCGTTGTATCATGCTTTTACATCGAAAGGTTTTGATGTCGTGATGCATAATATTGATCCTGTTCCACGTATTTGTCGTTACTTACAGGGTTCAGAGCTGATTACGCATGGTGAAGATTTTTCTGCATTGGATGGTTGCGATACCATTGTGGCCGTCGATGCGGGAGCATTTTCTCGCTTGGGTATGCTTTCTTCTTATGTTGAAGGCAAAACATTGATTAATATTGACCATCATGCGAGTAATACACTGTATGGTGACATCAATGTCGTGGATGCGCGTTACTGTGCCACGGGTGCAATGGTGTACGATTTGATTCAGAGTTATGATTTATCCTTCAATGAAGCGATGGCATCGCCCATTTATGCGGCTGTTTTAACCGATACAGCGAGTTTTCGTTTGAGTACTGTTACCGCAGATACGCACCGCATGGTTGCTAATCTTTTAGAAGCAGGAGCTTCTACAGAGCAGGCATCACGTGAAATTTATCAAAACTTTCCCAAACAACGTTTTGATTTATTAAAGTATGCCTTGGATTCTTTGGACGTAAAACACCATGGCTGCTCGGCATGGATTTCTGTGCCTTATGTGATGTATGAAAAAACAGGCATGGGCGCGGAAGATAGTGAGGGATTTATTGATTATGCCCGCAGTATTGCAGGTGTCTGTGTGGCGGTGTTTTTGCGTGAAGAATCACCCAATATATGGAAACTAAGTTTACGCGGACAATACCCGTATGATGTCGGTGCATTGGCAGCCTCATTGGGAGGCGGTGGTCATAAATATGCTTCAGGTTGTTCTTTAAACGGCTCACTTGAACAGGTAAGCACGCAAGTCTTTGATGCTGTGAGTGTATGTTTACAGACATGAGTGTATCGGGTGTTGTGTTTTTAGATAAACCACTGGGATGGACATCACGACGAGCTGTCAATGAAATGATGCGTTTGTTTTCTAAAGCTGGAAAAAAACGCATCAAGGCAGGGCATGGCGGAACCCTAGACCCTTTGGCAACGGGGATGTTACCTATTTTATTGGGTGAAGCGACACGCTTTGCTGAACTCGGCTTGCATGCTGAAAAACGTTATACGGTAAGCTTTGATTTAAGTTATCAAACCGATACCTTGGATTGTGAAGGCGATGTATTGGAGCGTTTCAAATCATCTGCCAACTTGAATGATATAAAAACATTGATACCTACATTTGTGGGGGAGCAGCAACAAGTACCTCCCTTATACTCTGCCATTCGTGTGAATGGTAAGCGGGCGCATGCGATTGCCAGAGAAGGTGGTGATGTGGTGTTGGCAGCACGTAGTATTTGTATTCACAGGATTGAACTTCTTGGTTTTGATTTTCCCACGGTGACCTTGGATGTGCATTGCTCCAAAGGAACGTATATTCGCTCTTTGGCAAGGGATATAGGGCAAGCCTTGGGCTTGGGTGGTTGCGTGACCATGTTGCGTAGAACGTCTACGGGTGCTTGGCCTGAAGCGATGATGGTGAGCATGGAGCAAGTGCAAGCGGATGCTGCCTCAGCGGTATTACCGTTAAGGCAATGGTTGCGTGATTTTTCGGATATTCAACTTTCAGAACATGAAACGAAACGTTTTCTTAATGGTCAGCGTATTCAAATGGATATGAAAATGTCGGGTGATGTTGTGGTCATGTACGGTGATATATTGTTGGGAACAGCGTGTTTAAAAGCTGGGCAACATCGTCAGGTGCTGCATCCGATTCGTATTTTACCTTCGGCTCAACACCTGATGTTAAACAGCAAAGGGAGTGAATAATGCTTGCAAAACGTATGCATATATGTGCTATTTTATTGCTCTTATGTATGGCAATAGGGCAAACTGCATGTGCGAATCAAGAAAGTGGTAAGGAGAGTAAGATGGGTTTGTTTACAAAAGCACCTCAAGCAGGTGATGCTGGTATTCCAGAAGGGAATCATATTCGAATCACAACCAAACATGGTGATATGGTTTTGGAACTATATGCGGATACGGCACCCAATACTGTGGCAAATTTCAAGGCTTTGACAGGCAAAGGGTTTTATGATGGGCTTACGTTTCACCGAGTGATTGCAGGCTTTATGGCACAAGGTGGAGATCCCGATGGGACAGGTATGGGTGGTCCTGGTTATAAAGTGAAGGCCGAATTTAATGACCGTCACCATGAACGTGGAACCTTGGCGATGGCGCGTTCGCAAGATAAAGATTCAGCAGGCAGTCAGTTTTATATTTGTTTTGCACCAACACCACATTTGGACGGTCAATATACTATTTTTGGTAAAATCACAGAAGGTTTGGATGTGTTGGATCAAATCAAGCAAGGCGATGTGATGGAAAAGGTATCCGTAGAACCTTAGGAAATATCGAAAAATTTAGCTATAGTCGTTTAAATCTTAAAGGGGTCTTCAGACTCAAAAAACTAAATAAAGATGCAAAGGCAGGGGGTCATTCTCCTGCCTTTTTTTATGTGGAAATTTAATTTATCGCTTGAATTCAGGTGTTTATGAACATGAAATATGCTGATAAACCGTATGGTTCGAGTTGATTTGTAAGTTACTTTTCACCGCTGCGACCAAACCGCCATAGTATAATAAAAGGTTTGGGGAGTGTGTATGTGGAAATATATGATAGGCATGATGCTGATATTTACGGGTTATAGTGGCTTGGTCAATGCTTCACCCCATATCATCACATTGACCCAAACGGCTTGCCAATTTCTTGAGGCTGAACATAAAGATTACCAGTTTAACGCAAAAAACTCAGATGCTTGCAAAACAATCAATGCAAAAACTCAGAAAGAACGCCTCTTTAAAGCCAAGGTACTCACGCTTTCAGTGGGGGATTATATTTTCCGAATTCATAACCGTGATGTACCCTATGATTTAGGTTTTTGGTTGCGAGGGCAAGGTTTTGGACGTTTAACGCTACCTTCTGTTTCAGGCGGTGGGATTCATCAGGGTGAGCGTAAAGATTATGCCATTACCTTAAAAAAGGGGGCATATTATTATTCTTGCCCGCTTAACCCCACACTTGATTATACACTCATCGTGAAGTAACTGATGTTACACGAAAGAAACAACCACAGAGTACAGAGACACAAAGAAAAGCATTTAAAGTCGTGATAAAATAATCTCGTTACCATGCTTCTGCGCGGGAATATATATAGTGATTCAAGCATAGAACTATCATTTCTATCACCCAATCGTCACCCTCGAGTGCTTGTGTCGAGGGTCTATCATTAGATTCCCGATAAAAGATTTCGGGAATGACGTGGTGATTTAATACTTGAATCACTATATTTGGAAATAACGCTTGTTCTTCATCACGTCCGTAACATCAATAAAATAAGGGATTTTAAACATGTTAAAACGAATACTACCCATCATGCTCATTGCCGCAGCTGTTGCCGCCTTCTTTTTTTTCGATTTGGGGCATTATTTAAGTTTTGATACACTGGCAGAACATCGTCACACTTTAGCAACATACGTTGAAGCCCATGCTTTGTTGGCATCCTTGATTTATTTGGGAATTTATATTGCCGTTGTCGCCTTTTCATTACCAGGTGGCATGGTCATGACACTCACAGGTGGTTTTCTCTTTGGTGCAGTTTGGGGCGCTGCGATGGCAGTGACAGGCGCAACATTGGGAGCGACGATTTTATTTCTCATTGCCAAAACATCCTTGGGTGATTTTTTACTTGCCAAAGCAGGCAATACCATCAAAAAATTACAAGCAGGTTTTGAAGAAGATGTGTGGAGCTATATGTTTATTTTGCGTGTTGTTCCAATATTTCCCTTCTTTTTGGTGAACTTAGCCCCTGCTTTCTTGGGTGTGCCATTGCGCGTGTATGTGGTGGCAACATTTTTCGGCATTATCCCTGGAACCTTTGTTTATGCCTTGGCTGGTAGCGGTTTGGGTCAAATGTTTGATCAAGGCGGCACTTTTTCTGCTGCCAACATTATGACTCCGACCATGATGGGTGCATTGTTTGGTTTGGGTGTGTTGGCACTTGTGCCTGTCGTCTATAAGAAATGGAAACAGAAAGGTAAGAGTTAAACCCATTGACCCGTTCTTCACGTCCTAGGTGGGAACGAGAACTTTTTTAACCAGAGAGACACAAAGAAAATTGAACCATGATAAAAAAACAGTCAAAAAGGGGTGAAGGCATGAAAACGATTCAAACAGATATTTGTGTGATTGGTGGCGGTTCAGGTGGTTTATCTGTGGCGGCAGGTGCTTCACAAATGGGGGCTGACGTGGTATTGATTGAAAAATCTGCCATGGGTGGTGACTGCTTGAATACAGGTTGTGTACCTTCTAAAGCCATCTTAGCCGCAGGACATGTCGCACAAACCATGCGTGAAGCGGAAGGATTTGGTATCAAGCCTGTTTGCCCTGAGGTGGATTGGGCAAAAGTGAACGACCATGTTCAAGGTGTGATTGCTGCCATTGCCCCCAATGACTCTGTGGATCGTTTTGAAGGTTTGGGTGTAAAGGTCATTCAAGCTGCGGCAAGTTTTGTCGATGAAAAAACAGTGCAAGCAGGGGATGTGCAGGTGCAAGCCAAGTATTTTGTGGTGGCAACGGGGTCGTCTGCCTTTGTACCGCCCATTGAAGGTTTGGATACGGTGGACTATTTCACCAATGAAAATATTTTTGACAATCGCGATTCGATTGAGCATTTGATTGTCATTGGCGGCGGCCCCATTGGCATTGAAATGGCACAAGCCCATCGGCGTTTGGGTGCAAAAGTTACGGTCATGGAAGTGGCAAAACTTTTGATGAAAGATGATAGGGAATTGGCACAAATCGTCATTGATAGACTCTCCTCAGAAGGTATGGACTTTTATGAGGGAGGTCGAAATTTACGCATTGAAAAAACAGCGCAGGGTATGGCGGTGTATTGTGAGCTGTCAGGTGAACAGGCATGTATTCAAGGCTCTCATTTATTGATTGCCACAGGTCGCCGCGCCAATGTGAATGGTTTGAATTTAGAAGCGGCAGGTATTGATTACTCACCACGCGGTGTGGCAGTGGATGCGCGTTTAAGAAGCTCCAACAAACGCGTGTTTGCCATTGGTGATGTGGCAGGTCCCTATCAGTTTACCCACATGGCAGCGTATCAAGCAGGTATCGTGATTCGCAATATTTTGTTCAAAATACCCGCTAAAGTGGATTATTCAGCCGTGCCTTGGGTGACATACACTGATCCTGAATTGGCACATGTGGGCATGACAGAAGATGATGCCAACAAAGCAGGCAAAAATATTCGTATTTTACGCTGGAAATTTGCTGAAAATGATCGCGCTCAGGCTGAACATCGCACTGAAGGTATGATAAAGATTGTGACGGAAAAGAAGGGTAAGATTCTTGGCGCAACCATTGTCGGCTTGCATGCAGGTGAGTTATTGCAACCTTGGGTGTTGGCGATGAGTCAAAAAATGAAAATTGGGGCGATGACATCCATGATTGCACCATATCCCACCCTTTCAGAGGCCAATAAACGTGTGGCAGGTAGTTTTTATACGGGAAAACTCTTTTCAGCAGGCACGAAAAAGCTGGTGCGTTTTCTGATGCGTTGGTTTTAGGTTACTGATGTTACGCATTCGCTTGAAATATGTCGTCATGCGGACTGGTCATCCACGAGTCTGCATCACGTCACCCTCGAATGCTTGTATCGAGGGTCTATGGGTAATACCCGATAAAAGATTTCGGGTATGACGAGCAGGTGGAAGCATAGGATGACGGAGTGCGTAACATCAGTTAATAAACTGGCATCAAACTTTCTTTAGATTTAAAACCCTCCTGTTGAAATAGGGTCATGGTTTAAAGGATACCTATGCGCAATAACCAGCCTGTTACTCAGATAGAACACAAAATGAATGACACAGATATTTTGGTTTCACGAACAGATTTAAAAGGTCGAATTGTTTATGCCAATCAAGCCTTTTGTGATCTTGCAGGCTTTAGTGCGATTGAATTGAAGCAGAAAGCACACAATACCGTACGTCATCCTGATATGCCATCCCCAGCTTTTCAAGATTTATGGGATACGATTTCTGCGGAGAAACCTTGGACAGGTTTGGTGAAAAATCGTTGTAAAAATGGTGATTACTATTGGGTGATTGCCAATGTTTCGCCTGAATATGATAAGCAAGGCAAGGTTTCAGGTTATATTTCTGTGCGTACCAAGCCAACTCAAGCCCAAATTAATGCTGCTGATAGTCTCTATAAGCAGGTGAATGCAGGCACTGCCACGTTTCCATCTTCCTTGAAGTATTCGTTTCTTAAAACACTCAAGCTCAAGACCATTATTTTAGCAGCGGCAAGTATTTCTTTGCTGACACTGTTTTTATTGGGGAGCATGTTTATTACTGTTTTAAGAGCGGAAAAAGGTGCCACAGAATTACGGGTTACAGCTGTGCCATTGATTGCTTCCATTCGTAATGTGTTGGAATATTTACCGCAACATCGCGGCATGGGCAATGCTTACTTGCAGGGCAATAAAAATTTAATCGGTAAAATTATGGGGAATGAGGGAAAAGTTGATACCTCGTTTCAAGCATTACTCAAGCTTGCCAAAGCTTCGGCTTTTGTAGATCAATATGAGAAAATTCGCTCTATTCAACAGCAGTGGTTGAATGTTGAAAAACAATGGCAACGTGAGACTGCCAAGGAAAGCTTTCGTTCACATAGTGAAATTATTGAAGGTTTGATGTCGGTATCTTCAGATCTCATGCATCGCGGAAAATTAAGTACAGATCCATCCCTTGCCATTGCTCACCTTTCAGAGTTTATATCGGAAACCATTCCTATGTTGAATGAATATATGGGGCGTTTGCGAGGTTTAGGTAGTGGTATTGCAGTGCGTCACACCATCACAAATTCAGAGCATGACATGATGTTGGAACTGTATGTGAAAACAAAAATGCAAAGTCAGCAGCTTTTGCAAGATGCGATGCATGTGATTCAAGTCTACAACCCAACGTTAAAAGAAAGCTTGGCATCACCGATGTCCAAACTTGAGGCGACCAGTCACATTTATTTAGCATCGGTTAAACAAAAACTGTTGGATGCAGAGAGTATTCATGTGGATAGTAGTCAGTATTTTTCTGAAGGAACGCAATCCATTGCAGCATCCTTGGTTTTATACGATGCCATGGATCAAAGTTTAATCCGCTTATTAAATGCAGAAGAAAAAAAAGTGTCTGAAACCTATATGTTTGCTGTGGTGTTAACGCTATTTGGTGTTTTAGGATCCTTGCTATTATCGCTATTGATGATGCTAAAAACATTCAAACCTCTGCAAGAGATTGTGGAGGGTATGCAACGTATTGTTGAAGGTGATTATGGCACATTACCTGTGAAACATGGTGCTGATGAAATGGGAGCGATTGTTGATGCGATGAAAACGATGCAATCTATTCTTCAATATGAAATATTTGAAGGCAAAGAAATGGCACGATCTAGTGTGATTGTTCAGCGTCAAGGCAATATGGATAAAGCCAAGGCGCAGGCTGATTTGGCAACGGAGTTTGAAGATAATGTGGGATCATTGATGCATGGGTTGTCGAGTGCGGTGGGTCAAGTGAACCGTACCGCCCATGATTTGGATGCAGTGGCATCCTCTTTGACACAACAAAGCTCTCAAACGGTACAAAGTGTGGATAGAGGAAGTATTCATGTGGATAGCACATCTTCAGCGATGGAAGAAATGAGTGTGAGTATCAATCAAGTATCGAAGCAAGTGTTGGATACACAAGCCAAATCTATTCAGGCTGTGAAAGAGGCGGATGCAGCAGCAGTCATGATGCATAAATTGACATCTGTGGTGCATGAAGTGGGTTCGATTGTGGGAACCATTTCAGATATTGCAGAGCAGACCAATTTATTGGCATTGAATGCCAGTATTGAAGCCGCACGAGCAGGTGATGCAGGGCGTGGTTTTTCAGTGGTCGCTGGTGAAGTGAAAGAGTTGGCGAATCAAACTTCACAAGCCACGAATAAAATTCGTGAACAAGTGGATAGTATTCAACAGGAGAGTGAACAAGCCACAGAAGCTATGGATATTATCAGTCAAAGTATTCAAGAAATCAATGACTTTACTTCACATGTTGTGCATGCGATGGATCAACAAGCGAGTGCAGGACATGGTATTTCCAATGCTGCACAACAAGCCAATCTAAGCATGTCAGAAGCCAATGATTCTTTAAATCAGATGGCTGAATCAGCAAGCAATGTCGCGCAATCATCGGGTGAAATGCTTAATGTGGCATCGTCTATGCTCCGCAGTACTGAAGACGTTCAAAAAGGCATTCAACAATTTATTGAATCGTTAAGAAAAGATAGTCAATCGTAAATACCTGATGGTTCATGAATAGGTGATATAGTCGTTTAAGTATGGAACTACCGTTTCGATCATCATCCAACCGTCACCCTCGAGTGCTTGTATCTAGGGTCTATCATTAGATTCCCGATAAAAGATTTTGGGGATGACGAACTGGTGATTTTTATGTTAAAAGAATGATAAATAGATAGGGGAAGTAAAATGAACGCATTGAACCAATTGGCAGTCGGTAAAAAATTAATATTGATTGGCGTTTTATTTGCCCTGACCTTGGTGGGTATTGTTGTATATACGGTGATGACATTGAAACAGCAGGAGTTGGATGGTACGAATATCAATCTAGCTGGGCGAGAGCGCATGTTGACACAAAAGTTCGCCAAAGAAGTGATGCAAGAAGTATCGCTGGATCAATTGCGTGCATCAGCGGAAACATTGGCATCGGTCGCATCCACTCAAATCACTGCTGACCGTACTTATTACACGAAAAATATTGTAGGCAAATTAAGACGTGAGCGGTCTGAGTTTACAGCAAGTACCCATTATGCGAGCATCAAAGGTGCGATTCCATTTTCTACAACATTTGTGCAAGAGGTATCAGCGAGTTTGGGGGAAGATGCAGGTTATCAATACCAGCTTTTGAGTAAATATAATTTAAACAAAGATAACGGTTTAAAAACTGATTTTGATCGATGGGCTTGGGATGCATTGAGCCAACACCCTAAGCAAGCTTTTTCAAAATTAACGCAAGTGGGCTCTGAGCTATTGATCAAATACGCCACAGCGTATGTGACCCAACAAGATTGTATTAATTGTCCTAATTCAAATTCAGCCAGCGCTAAAAGAAACTTTAAAGTGGGTGATTTGATGGGTATCTTGGTGGTGAGTGCAGCGATTACACACAATCCATCTGTGGAGAAGGAGTTACTGGCTAATCAAGCCGATCCTCACCATGCTGTGTTGGCTTCGGATAAAACAGCAAAATTATTTGAGTTGACCTTATCTGCTTTGCGTCAAGGTGGTGAAACCTTTACTGATTTAGCTATGTCTCAGAGCATCACACTTGCAGGCTCTAGCGATTCAGTCTTATTAACAAAACTGGAAGAAGTAGCAGCTAAGTGGAAACAGTTACGCACATCCGTTCAAGGTCTGCGTGATAGTAAGGTTGGCTCACCATCCTTTATTGAACATCAACAAAGAGTAGCAGAATTGAATATAAGCACCTTAAAAGCTATGAATGAAGCTGTGATGCATATGTCTGACCTTTCCAGAGAACGAATTCTTCATATGGAGTGGGTGGAAGGCATTGTTCTTGTTATATCGCTTTTATTGTTGGGTAGTTTGTTGTTTTTGGTGATTAAAAGTATTACTCAGCCATTGAATCAAGCACTTAAGCTTGCTGAACGTATTCGTAAAGGTGATTTGAGTAAGAATGCGGATATTTTGCATAGTACCAGCCAAGATGAACTGGGTGTATTGATGCGCTCTTTGGAAGCCATGCGAAGTAATTTATCAACTGTGTTGAATGACGAAATGGCACCCGTTTGGGATGCTGCCAAACAAGGTGATTTTACCAAACGAGTGTCATTGGATGGCAAAGAAGGTTGCTATGCTCAACTGGCAGAAGTGACCAACACTTTGAATAATACCTTGGAACAAGGGTTTACAGATCTCTCCTCTGCTTTTTCTGCTCTGGAGCAAGGTAATCTTGAATATCGGATTACGGCAAGTTATGAAGGTCTCTTTGATGATAGTAAACAAGCTGCCAATAATACTTCAGAGAAACTACAGCTTATTCTGAACCTAGAAATTGCGCCTGTGTTGCAAGCCGCTCAAGCGGGTGATTTGAGTCAACGGGTGATTTTGAAAGGAAAGGAAGGCTTTTATAAAGAACTGGGAAAAGCGGTGAATCAGTTGTTGGAAAGCACGGAGCAAGCGATACAGGATACTGTGGAAGGTTTGAAAGCATTGGAAGCAGGTGATTTAACCCATCGAATTCAACGTTCATATGAAGGATCATTTGATACCATCAAACAGGCTTCTAATAATACAGCCGAAAAATTAGCTGGTATCATGCAAGATATTCGGATGATTGGTGATGATGTATCGCAAGGAGCGACTGAAATATCGGGGGGTAACAACACATTGTCAGACCGTACGCAGCAACAAGGTGCAGCATTGGAAGAAACAGCGGCAAGTATTGAAGAAATGACCAGTACCGTGCAGCAAAATGCGGACAATGCGCGTCAGGCCGATCAGTTGGCAGTGAAAACACGAGAAGAAGCTGAAAATGGTGGCGAAGTTGCAGATCGTGCTGTGAAGGCGATGGCAGGCATCAATAAAAGTAGTCGAAAAATTGCTGATATTATCACGGTCATTGATGAAATTGCTTTTCAAACCAATTTGTTGGCACTTAATGCAGCCGTGGAGGCAGCAAGAGCTGGCGATGCAGGGCGTGGTTTTGCAGTAGTGGCAGGTGAAGTACGAACCTTGGCAGGCAGAAGTGCTGAAGCTGCGCGTGAAATCAAAGGTTTAATCAATGCCAGTTTGAGCAGTGTGGATGAAGGTTCGAAATTGGTGGATGAATCGGGTGAAGCTCTGCAAGGTATTGTGGGATCGGTGCGTAAAGTGAGTGATATTATTGCTGAAATGGCAGCGGCAGGCAGTGAGCAGGCGCAAGGTATTGAACAAATCAATCAAGCCATTGCTTCATTGGATAGTACCACACAACAAAATGCAGCACTGGTGGAAGAAACCGCCGCCGCAAGCCAACGTCTTGAATCACAAGCCAGTGACATGCAAAAAACAGTGAGTCATTTCAAATTGAGCTAAAGGTAAGGCTTGAATAGCTGATGTTTTCCCCCATCGTTCTTGGTGGAAATATATGAATCAAGTGGAGAAATGAACAGGTGTTAAAGACAGTGCTTGCTAAAGTTTTACTTCCATTATTTTTTATTATATTGGCTTATGGATTTTGGATTAGCCCAGGTTTTAAAGAGATATCTGCGGGAATCGCTATATTTTTATTTGGAATGCTTTCACTAGAAGAAGGCTTTAGAACCTTTACTGGTGGCATTCTTGAAAAAATTCTCAAACGAACAACGAACCGTCTTTGGAAGAGCGTAAGCTTTGGTATCTTAACGACCACAATGATGCAATCCAGCTCACTGGTCAGTGTTATTGCCATTTCATTTTTAGGCTCTGGGCTTATTGGACTGGCCCAAGGTATTGGCATTGTGTTCGGAGCAAACCTAGGGACAACAACTGGGGCATGGCTGGTTGCAGGTTTTGGTCTGAAGGTGAAAATATCAGCTTATGCAATGCCTATGTTGGTGTTTGGTGTCATGCTTCTGTTTCAAAAATCACGCCAATTGAAAGGTATGGGTTATGTTCTACTGGGGCTTGGTTTTTTATTCCTTGGTATTTATTATATGAAGGAAGGTTTTGAAGCCTTTAAAGATACCATCAACCTAGCTGAATATGCAGTGCCTGGTTATCGTGGGTTGTTTTTATTCGTACTCATTGGTGTTGTGGCGACAGTCATTATGCAATCAAGCCATGCAACGCTGGTATTAATTATCACGGCATTGGCAGCCCAACAAATCACTTACGAAAATGCCCTCGCGTTAGCCATTGGTGCCAATATTGGTACGACAATTACAGCTATTTTAGGCTCGCTTAGTTCAAATGAGCAAGGCAAACGTCTGGCTGGTGCTCACCTTATATTTAATGCAGTTACAGGTCTTATCGCGATCATTTTGATGCAGCCTTTAATGCAGGCGGTGGATATCATGAGTGTATATGTTGGTATCGGGGCGAAGAATTATACACTCAAACTAGCTGTCTTTCATACCTTTTTTAATCTGATTGGTATCCTTGTCATGCTGCCGTTTGTTGATCGTTTAGTGGTTTTTCTTGAAAGGCTTATTCCTAAAGTCCCTGACCATTTTGCCAAACCTAAATATCTGAATGATTCAGCACTTGAATTCAGCGATACGGCACTGGAAGCCCTGCGCATGGAGACGTTACATATCTACAGTAAAGGGACTGAAATCATTGCTCACGGATTGTTATTGAAAAAACATGATATTTTTTCCAATAAAAAATTGAAACATGTTATCAATGGGCGTAACACACGGGGTGAATACGATGTGAATGATGCTTATGATCATTATATTAAAAGTTTATATGCTGCCTTACTCCAATTTATCAGCCGGATGCCTTCGCATAGTCATGTATTACCACAAGTTGATAATGTCCGTTTCTGTAATCAGGCGATTATTCTGACCTTGAAAGATGTAAAACATTTACAAAAAAATATGCTAAAATTTATGGTATCTACCAATCCAGATATACGTAAAGAGTACAATCAAATTCGAAGGCGTATCGCCAAGGTACTGCGTCGGTTAGAAAAAATAAGAGAAGGTGAACAATCGCTACTTACTCATGATGCCTTGGATAGTATGCTGAAAAAAAATAATGAATTTCTACATCGGAGACTCGATAAAATGATTCGTCACGGTCAAATTACAGCCGATATGGCAATATCTTTGATGAATGATAGCAACTATGCCCATAATATTATTGGTAATTTAATTGAGATTAACCGAAGGCTGATATTACCTGACGGTCAAATAAAAAATGGGGTCGAGGCTTAAATTCACCCCCCCCGTCATCCCCGAAATATTTTATCAGGAATCTAATGATAGACCCTCGACACAAGCACTCGGGGGTGACGATTCGATGATATAAATTTAGTCTGTGTCAAGACAGGCTCAACGAACAACAGTGCTGTAGGCTGTCAATGGCTTGTTGGATGATGGCTTGTTGTTGTTTATGCTGAATAGCATCAACCATCATGGGCGCACTGACACACAAACGAAAAATACCGATGCTTTCAGTGCTGGGATGAGCATGCAAGGGCATGGGTCGACCCAACTGAATGGGGTTATCAACATCACATTGTAGATGTTTAAAAAGGCTTAGTGCCTGTTGGTGTGAAACAAGACCTTGTTTTGTTTTGAGGGAAAAAGGGAAAATAGTGGGGTGGTTTTGCCAATGTTTTTCAGGTTGATTCTGACGTTGAATCACGGGCGTGGGTAAGCGGAAAAAAGCATCATGATGTTGTAATACATGGTTGATCTGTGTTGCAAAGTTCTTTGTAAATGTTGCACAGGCGTGTGCAGGCAGTTGATTCAAGGCTTGTAAATGATGCAAAGCCAGTTGCCAACGTAGGAGAACACCAAGTGCTTGAGGCGTTTGCATTTTCTGAACGTGATGTGGCATCAGAAGAGCCGCGCAAAAACTAGGAGCAGCGAGAAATTTTGACCCCGTAATGGCGATAGGAATACCGTGTTGTAAATAGTGGTTCAGGGTTTCATAACCCAAACGAAACTGACAAGCATCCAGCAAAAGGTGAAGCTGTTTTGGGTGTTGTTGGCGAAGTTGTAAGGCAATATCCAAACTGGGAGCGATACATCCTGTTTTGCTTACATCGACCAACAATAAAACCACTTCCCATCCCTGTTGAATGCCCGATTTAACAGCGTGTTTTATGGAATTATCGATGATATGTGGGGATAAAGGCTCCCCCGATGCTTGGCGAATGGGGATATGTTCACAGCGGATGGACATGCCTTCAAGTTGTAAGGCTTGCGGTACACCGCGTCCTGTTTCGGAAGCATCCACCATGATGACATGCCATGCTGCTTTCGGCTTTTTGTTATAAAAATATTGCATGGCAAGGCGATGGGCATCGGTGCCAGAGTCCGCCAATTGAATATGTGTATTTTGAGGGAGATGACAGGCATCACGTAAGCCTTGCACGACCATGTCGGTCTGTTGATATTGAACATCGTGCATCTCTGTGTGTTGTGAGGCTTGCTTCATGCTTGCATGGATATTTTTGGCAAGCTGCCATTGTTCAGCTGATATACTGCTGGCCGTGGATGAACCCAAGCGAAGCAGTTTTGGATTGACTTTGGGTTGACAAAAATAGGCATTGTTGCCCTGTTCATCCAATGTTAGGCGCTGGTCGTTGCCTTGAATGAGCAGAGATTTTAAGGATGGAAAACGACTCAAGTGTTAACGCGGGTTGTCAGCATGGCTTGAAACGCATGGAATATCTTATGCATTTGCGGTTGTTTGTAGGGAAATAAATCAATGGGATCCATGTCATGTACAATGGCACTGGTATCCACTTCAAACACCAGCAACTTCCCTTCATGGCTTTCAGCACAATCAAGAATTAAATAATCCAGAGGTAATGCTTCATATATGGCTTGAAAAGCAGAGGTATGTTTTTTTCCAAAGCCATCATCAAAGTATTGCATGGTCTCGGCTTCTTCGACACATTTTTGCATATCACCGAGCATGTCGGCATTGAGATAATGCACAATCCAGTGCGATGAAATAGCCAAGTGTGCCAGAAATGGGCGACCTTCGATCAACACCACCCGATATTTACGGAACTGCCTATCTTCGGAGCTGTAATCGACATAGGGAGAAATATAAAACATCGTATCTTGGGTCTGTTCGGCAAGGTAGGCAGGGATGTTTTTCGGGCTATCCAAACGTGCAAGTCCATGTCCAGCATGGGATTCAATTGGGCGAATAATGATGGGGAATGTGCAATGATTTTGTGTTGCCATGCGCATGGCTTGGATATTTTCACGGGTCATGCGTGTGGACATCGGCATCATCACGTCCTGGCAATTTTTTAATGCTTCTGCCGCACCTTCACGGGTGGTTTGCATGATGTATTCAGGATGATTGATGATAGGGATGGGGCAGGCTTGGAGTTGGCTGTTGAGTTGCCGTAGCAAAGGTTTGTTACGGTCAGATTCACCAACGGCGATAAGTATTATATCGTAATCATTCAGGTCATCGGGAAGTTCATCGCCCAAGGCGATGTAGTGGGCATCCATGCTGATGGATTGGCTACCAATAAGTAAAAACTCTACGGGTAAGTTATCCATCAAATCCCCATCACCATGCAAGGCAAGTAAACGCATATTTGCTGTCATTGGAGAGCTGGAAAGGGTATAACGTAATTGTAATTGCATGGCATGATGTTGAAATTCTAGGGCCGTTTCAGGGATGTGCATGAGGAAGTGGATGGTTGCCAAATCCATCAAAGCGCTGGCATCGTTGTCTCGATGTTCAAAGCGCGTTGCCAATTGTTGGGCAATGGGGGTTAAATCGGCACCTGAAAAAGCATGGCGTGCAAGCTTAACCAACCCCATCAAAGGAGTATGACCACTTGAATCTAAAATATCTGGCATGAAAACTCCCGTCGTTACACAGAAATATAGTCGTTTAAGTATCAATGTACGCCCTCTCCCACATTCTCGAATTCGCTCCAGCTCGTCATCCCCGAAATCTTTTATCGGGGATCTAGACCCTCGACACAAGCACTCGAGGGTGACGATTCGGATGATGAATGAAAGGTTAGTTCGATACCGACTAATTATCGCAGGCTTGTGCTGCTTTCTGCACTGCTGCAAGGAGTTTGCCAATGTCTTCTTCTTGGCTTCGGTGGTTAACAATTGCAGCACGAATCACAGCCCGACCATCCAAGTACGTTAACGATGGGGCAGCCAAACCTGAGGCTTGTATATGACAAAGCATGGCGCGATTAAGTGTGTTATAAGCTTCATCTGAGCGTGAACCATTGCCGATATAACGAAAGCAGACAACATTGAGAGATACGACCGCCATCAACTCCAAGGTGTCGATATTTTGGATCTGTTTTGCGAGTGATTGGGCGAGATGACAACTGTGTTCGATCATTTCGCCCAAACGTTGTTTGCCAAAGTGTTTGAAAGTGAACCAAACTTTTAAAGCACGAAATCCACGTGATAAGTCCATGCCATAATCACAAGGCCAAGGTGAGTGAGCCGCCAAACCTTCGGCTTCCCGTTGCAAATAAGCATCACCAGCGGCAAAACATTGACGGTGTAGTTCGCCATCACGTATCAATACCAAACCAGCATCGTAAGGCACTTGCCCCCACTTATGAAAATCCATGGCCAACGAATTGGCATGTTCGATACCTTGCAGACGGGGTGCAAGGGAGGGGGAAAGCATGGCAAGTGCGCCCAAAGCACCATCAATATGTAGCCAAGCGCCGACTTCTTTGGCGATCTTGGCAAGGGTGGATAAATCATCCATGGCACCTGTATTGACACTGCCAGCAGTACCCACAATCAGCCAAGGTATGGTGGCTTGTTGTTGGTCATGTTGAATGTGAGTGAGAAGGACATCGACATCCATTTGATGTTGAGCATTGCTTGGTATTTTACGCACAATGGATGCATGCATACCCATAATTTTTAATGCGCGAGTGATGCAGCCATGCGCCTCACAGGAAGCATAGACGGCGAGATTTTTGGATGCGGGTTTTTGTAGCGCATGTCGAGCGGTGGTGAAAGCGATGATGGTGGCGGAGGATGTGCCTGTGGTCAAAATACCACTGCTACTTTGCGGAAAACCGAATAAATCCCGCATCCAACCCACGACCTGCCACTCCACATCAATGGGGATTTGGTTGCGACCACCCAAGTTGGCATTCAATCCTGCGGCCAACATCTCTGCCAACATGCCTACGGGTGTGCCACCACCATGTACCCAGCCCATAAAACCAGGGTGAGCATTGCCGACACTGTACGGTAAAATTTGTTGCATAAATGTTTCATGCAATTGGGAAAGTGGCTTACCTTGCTGACTTAACCCTTCGGTGAATTCAGCTTGAACCGATGCTGGAGCCTGTTGCCAAACAGGCTTTTCACGAATGTTTTGCAAGTAATCAAACATATCATCCAACATCTGATGACCTTGCTTGCGAAGATTAGACCAATCATTGGGATCAAGCATCATGCTGGGTTGAAAAATAAGAAAATAAAAAAAGATACATGCATTGAAACTAAAAAAGCGAAAGCGTGGGTCAAGCACTCACTTGCTTTGTGGACGATAGGAAATCAGAAAAATACCACCCAAAACCATGATTGCAGCCGTGATAAAACGGGTGCTGATGCTTTCATTCATCCATAAGACACCACCGAGTGCTGCAAATATGGGTACCAGAAGTTGAACGGCTGCTGCAAGACTGCCTGATAAGCCTGTCAAAGCGGCATACCACAACACATAACCAACACCTGATGCCAAAGCACCCGAAGTGATGGCAAGTAATATCCCTTGGCTGGAAAGATGACTTTGGCTGATAAACGATAGGCTGAGTATCAGCGTTAACGGCAGGGCATACAAAAAATTACGCTGGGTATCGAACAAGGGGGATTGGGATTGTTTGCCCAATATGCTGTAAATGCCCCATGCGATGCCTGATAAACTCATCAATATAAAGCCTTGCAAGGATGGCATGTCGGCACCTGGCAACATCAAATAAACAAAGCCTGTAAAAGCGAGGCTCATGCCCAACCATTCTGACATTTGTGGCCGATGCCCGTTGATGATGGATAAACTTAACATGCTAATTTGTACGGCACCATAAAGAATCAAGGCACCTGTACCTGTGTTTAAACTCATATATGCAAAGGAAAATGTGCTGGCATAGGTGAAAAGCATGAGTGGTGGGTATATACTTGTGATGGATGAATGGGAAGTGGAGGCATGGATGGAGGATGAACTGAGGCGTGGTGTTTTTTGTCGTTGAAGGTTGATAATCATGAATAAGCTAAAAGCACCTGAGAGCAAGCGAATACTGGTGAAACTTGCAGGATCAATGTCGCTTTCGCCCAAGGCAAAGCGGCAAAGGATGGCGTTGGCAGCAAAAGCAAGCAGGGCAAGGCTGGTGAGAATAGTTGTAGGCATAGGCTAATGGGTCTGTATTTGGGTGAGATTCTTACTTTTGAGCCGTCTCTTGCACTAAATTCGACAGGCTTCTAGTATCAATAGCTGTTTTTTTGCAGCCAAGCCACCAGCATAACCGACAAGTTTTCCATTGCTGCCAATGATACGGTGACAAGGGATGATGAGACTCATGGCGTTTGCCCCATTGGCATTCGCAACGGCACGCACTGCTTTTTTATGATGAATATTTTTTGCCAATTGCAGGTAGGTTGAGGTCACGCCATAGGGTATGTTCATTAACGCATGCCAAACACGTTTTTGGAAATCGGTACCGATCATAAGCATGGGAAGATCAAATTTTCTTCGGTCGCCATTAAGATATTCGCCCAACTGCTGCTTTGTTTGTGTTAAAATTTCATCATCTTGTTCGATAAATTCAGCATGAAGACCTTTTTTAAGCCTGTTATCAATGGTCATGCGCGTTTTTCTGTGCCTGAAATCAAGAAGGCACAGTTGTTTGTCATAAGCACCCAATATTAGCTCACCTATTTTAGTTTTTTCATATTGAATATGGATGTATTTCATACTTGGAAGCCTACTTATATTATGAAGCGGATGAAATAGTCGAGCAGTGAATATATGAGGAACAATGCTTGAACTTACCTTTGGCAAGACGCTTGCTTTACACTTTTCATGACGGTTGAAATAAATGCAGAGACATTTGTTATCGTTTATTGGCTCGGGAGTGCGCCTCCCGAGCTGATTTTTTTTCGCCT
>NVWS02000027.1 GCA_002746295.2 Zetaproteobacteria bacterium | reverse complement strand
GCAGAATTGGCAGAACGACTCAAGAAGGTGAAGGTGTAAATCATGCATATTCCTGAACATATTGAAGATAAAATTCGTGATGAAGCTGCCCAAGGGCATACACTCAATTGCTATATCTATGATACTGCGCCGATGCGTCAAAAAATTAAAACATTGCAAGGCATGATGCCGCAAGGTGTTGAAATATTTTATGCCATGAAAGCGAACCCCCACCCTGCTTTTTTGCAAGCAGCGTTAGCATCCAAGGTTGAAGGCATTGAAATTGCCAGTTTGGGTGAAGCAAAAAAGGCGGTGGATGCAGGTTTTCATCCCCATCGTTTAATCTATACAGGACCTGGGAAATCACCTGAAGAATTGCGTTGGTGTGTGGAGCATGGCATTCGCACCGTGCATATCGAATCACTGACAGAAGCTTATCGTTTGCATCAAATTTGCTGTGAACAAGGGAAATCACAGGATATTTTACTGCGCATCAATGTGAACTTTGATATTCATGAAGCGCAAACTACTTTTTCAGGTGGTTCTAAGAAATTTGGTGTGGATGAAGAAAAACTCGATGAAGTCTTACCTGAAATCCTTGCCTTGGAGCATTTGAATTTTCGGGGTTTGCATGTCTATGCTGCATCAGGTGTCCTCAAATTTGAAGATTTATTGAAGAATTGCGAGCTTGTTTTTCAATTGGCTAAAAATATTGAAAGCAACTATGCAAATGTTCGCTGCGATATTATTGATTTTGGTGGCGGCTTTGGTGTGGACTATTTGGAAACAGGGCATGATTTTGATGCCGAGGCTTGGGCAAAGGGTCTGCAAGTGTTGATTGCGGATTATCAGTTTGAAGGTCGTCACTTTGAATTGGAATTGGGGCGTTATTTGGCGGCAGATTCAGGTTTTTTCTGCACCGAAATTTTAGACATCAAAGAATCACGTGGTAAAAAACAAGTGATTTGCGCGGGTGGTATCAATCATTTTCGTCGCCCTGCTGCGTTGGGTATCAACCATCCAATGGGGATTGTTTGGATGAATCGCCCCAAACTGCATACCTACCAAGAGCGTGTGCGTGATGAACATGTGTATTTTGGAGGGCCACTTTGTACAGGCGCAGATAAACTTGCCAATGATGTGGTTATTGGTGCCGCAGATATTGGCGATATTGCGGTGTTTGGCTTGGCAGGGGCGTATGGTTTAAGCATGTCCAATCAAGCCTTTTTAAGTCATCCAACACCGCAAGAGATGGTGATTTCAAGTGCTGAAGATGACATCAAGGGTGAATAAATCTGATTTGGAAAAGTTGGTTGAAATTCAGCCCCCTAAATAAATACCCCGACTTCATGGGGTATATAGAGACACAACCTTAGTGCAACGTGACAGTGGCAACAAACAAAACCCGCAGGCGCAAGGCTTACGGGTCTTCCTGATACAGCTATGTGATCCCTAGTGCCTCCCCATTGTCTTAAAAAATCCTTTATCCATCGCACCGTAAAACCCCGTCATTCAAGTATAGAACTGCTATTTCTATCACCCCAGTCGTCACTCTCGAGTGCTTGTATCGAGGGTCTATCATTAAGATTCCTGATAAAAAAATTCGGGAATGACGTGGTGATTTAATACTTGAATCACTATATGTCTTAAACCTCGCGGCTCTCCAGCTTCATATTGAGCGTGTACCACACAGCATAAGGCACTTTAACATCGTCGCTTGTATATCTGCGAATCTGCCGACTATTCACGCCGACTAAAGCACCTGCCTCACGACCTGTTAATCCATGTTTGGAAAGAAAAAACCTGAACTCGTCAGGGATTGGCGTATCTTTCATCAACCTAATATTTTGACAGTCGCAAGAACCACGGCTGCACCGACAGCAACGCCGTATAAAACCAACTTGATAGCATCAAGCATATACTTCTTTTCATCTAGCTTATGCTTTTCCTCGTCTAACTTGTAGTTTTTATGGCTAAAATCTACATCAGCAACCATTTTATTGATATTTGAGCGTATTTGCTCCATTTCTAAATCAGTCATTGTGCGTCTCCTTGATATATTGGGACTGGAGTCTCGCCACCCTTATGGGTGTTATAATGGGTCTTTTTGTCCTTTTACCGCAAGTTTTTTTAATTGGTGCACCCTAGTGGATTCGAACCACTGACATCTGCCTTCGGAGGGCAGCACTCTATCCAGCTGAGCTAAGGGTGCTAAACAACGTTGCGCAGAATAAAACCCCGCTGTACTTTAATCAATCATTGATTGATTGACTGTCATCCTACCGTCACCCCCGAATGCAAACGCCTCCCCCGTCACCCTCGAGTGCTTTTATCGATGGTCTTAGATTCCAGATACAAGCGCTCTGGAATGAGGAATGGGCAAGGCTTCTTCCAATGTTGGTGTGTGTGACAAAATGATACACATCACTGTATCAAAATTGACGCATATCAAATTCATTGCCACAGTCCGCCCATCTCTCAGGTATGTGAGCTTTATCACACACCGATTTGAGAAAAAATTATTCTTTAAACGAGGATTACACACTATGAAGAAGACTCTTCTTTCTGCTGCTGCATTCGCCACTGTTGCTGTTTCTGCTGTCGCTATCGCACCCACCACTTCTGAAGCGATTCCAGCATTCGCACGTCAAACTGGCGCGGCTTGCTTGAGCTGCCATTTCCAATCATTTCCAACCTTGAACGCTTTCGGTCGTGCTTTTAAGAAAGGTTCATTCACAGATATGGGCGACCAAGCCTTGATTGAAGATGATGAATTGGGCATCCCAGCACAATTGAACATCACTGCAATGATTCGTCCGCAATTTGTGAAAACATCAGTAGCAGGCGTGACAACAAACGCTATTAATGCAACTGCTGACCAAGTGTTGATGATTGCAGGTCGTGTGGGCGAACATACAGGTGCTTTTGCTGAAGTAAGCTTTGGTGGTGGTGCTGGTACTGCAGCGGCTCCTGGTGGTGCTGGTGGTTTTGGTAACGTTCAGTTGATGAACTCTTGGGACATGGGTGATTTAAAAGTCGGCGCAAACTTCTACAATACTGGTTTTGGTGAAGATGCTGGTCTTCAGTTGATGAGTGTTTGGGGTCAACATGCTGGCTTGATGGGTGGCGGCGCTCTATCTATCAATGGTTCTATGGCTATGGCTCAAGGTACGGCGGGTGTTTCAGCTTGGGTTGCCAATGATACAGTTGCTGTGACATTGGGCTTGGTTGATCCAAGTGCTGGTGTTGGTGCTTCATGGAAGCTTGCGCCGATGGTTCGTGTACAAAGTTTCTTTGATGTGGGTGATATGGAAATTGGTGCTGGCGCAATCGTTGTTTCTGGACAAAATCAAATTGCTGCTATTGGCACAAAACAAGATGCGAAACGTTACGGTGTTGACTTCCAAATTCAAGGCGAAGCTGCTGACATGCAATATGGTGTATATGCCGATTATGCAAGTGCAAGTGCTGGAACCTTGGCCACAGCGAATGTTTATAACGCAAGCACTGTAAGCTCACGTACAGGTTATTCACTTCGTGCAACGATCAAACCTACGCATAACATGGTTTTCTTAGCTGGTATGGGTCAAGATAAAACTGGTGCAGCCAAAACTGATAAAATTTTGGTGGGTGCTGAATATGAAATGTATCAAAATGGCGTGATTGCTTTGACTTATGGAGCAGATAAGGCTGGCGCAGTGACTACCAAGACAACTAAACTTGACTTCGAATTCTTGATGTAAGTTTATTGTTCAATCCTTGCATCACTTGATGCTTGATTGTTGAAAAGGGAGCCTTTCGAGGCTCCCTTTTTTTATTTGCTTTTGTTTTTCATGCTCGTCATTCCAAGTCATTGCTTTTATTTTCCGTCATTCCCGAAATCTTGTATCGGGAATCTAGCCCATTGACCCTCGACACAAGCACTCGAGGGTGACGACAGGGAAGACCCCCAACACAAGCATTAAATCACCGCGTCATTCCCGAAATCTTGTATCGGGAATCTATCCATAGACCCTTGATACAACCCATCGACACAAGCACTCGAGGGTGACGATGTGGTTGTTTTGGGAATCCCTGAGTCAAGCATTCAAGGATGATGCACTGAATCGTTACAAATTTTTGTGTTTAAACCAAAGGATTATTGGCACGTTGCCATGGAATCATACCTTTGGATTCAATCGAAACCCGCATCACAATGCCCAAGGCTGTAATCATGGTGAGCAATGCTGAACCACCATAACTTATAAAAGGCAAAGGCACGCCCACTACGGGTAAAACGCCTGACACCATGCCAATATTGACGAAAGCATAAAGAATAAAAATAGCACTGATGCCTGTCACCAGCAGCGAACCAAAGCGGGTATGGGCATGGTTGGCAATGGATAGCATACGAGAAATCAATAGGGCATAGAGGCTTAACAATATTGTGACACCCAATAGCCCCGCTTCTTCTGCCAACACTGAAAAAATAAAGTCGGTGTGTTGTTCGGGTAAGAAATGTAAGCGAACCTGTGTGCCTTCCAGAAAACCTTTGCCAAAAATACCGCCTGAACCAATGGCAATCATGGATTGAATCACATGGTAACCTGCGCCCAAAGGATCCGATTGAGGATCAATAAAGGTAAGTACCCGTTGTTTTTGATAGCCGTGCAAATGCCCCCAGATAAAATAAGCAAGGATAGGACTCATGGCGATGGCACCGAAGAACCATTTCCAAGCAAACCCAGCAACCATCAAGACCACAATGGCTGCAAACAGAAGCACCAGTGTGGTACCCAAATCAGGTTGCATCACAATCAATACCGCAGGTGCGCCACACAAAGCCACGGCAACGAAGAAGTTTTTCCATGTATTGGGCTCGCGGGAGGCAAACCAGTGAGCTAAGACCAACATCAAAGCCCACTTTATCATCTCTGAGGGTTGAAAAGACACTAGACCCAAATCTAGCCAGCGTCTTGCACCCATGTGTACATCTCCAATGATCGGCACCAAGGCAAGACATAACAGCGAAATTAAATAAAAAGGCCAAGCCATTAAGGCAAAGCTGCGCAAAGGTACGAAACAGATGATAAAAAATACAGTGAGTCCGACCAGCCAATAAATGCACTGTTTTTGAAAAATCGCATGATTCCCTTGATAAACCGCCGCATAAAGCACAATGAGTCCCAAAGCTGCGATGAGAAGCAAGCAGAGGAGTAAGAATTTATCCAGTTTTTGAAAGGTTTCAGTAAGCATGGCTTTGTGTCCGTTGATCTTCCTCGTCTTTGAGTTCTTGAATCATCGCCAATGCTACAGGACCTGCCGCACTGCCCCCATGCCCGCCATGTTCAATGACAATGGCAAATGCAATTTTGGGATGGTCATAGGGTGCATATCCCATGAACCAAGCATGATCTTTATGTGCATCTTCGGATGGTACCTTACTTTTATGGGCATCATCTTGGGACATGGCAACGACTTGGGCTGTACCTGTTTTGCCTGCAATTTTCCAAGCAGCATGGCGTAAACGATAATAAGCCGTGCCACCCGGTTTATTGGCAACCGCATACATGGCTTCACGTACACGCTTAAGATCATCAGGGTTGACCTTGACATGACGTATGATTTCAGGGGCTTTCCCAAGTTCCAAATGGGGCTTTAAAATATCACCACCATTGGCAATCGCAGCCGCAAAACGTGCCATTTGAATGGGGGTGACAGTCGTTTGCCCCTGCCCAATACCCGTAATCATCGTTTCACCCCGAACCCATGTTCGTTTGCGTCCATGGCTTAATTGCTGCAAGGGAGAAGCAAGGTGTCCCCGTGATTCTCGTGGTAATAACACACCTGTTTTTTTGCCAAACCCCCAAGCCAGTGCTTCTTGACGTAAAGCAGGCATACCCAATTGGTCAGCAAGTTCATAAAAATAAACGTCACAAGAATGTTGTAATGCATCATGTATATTCACCTTGCCATGCCCTGTGCGTTTCCAGCAGCGCAGCTTTCGATCAGCCAATTGAACATAACCAGGGCAGCGCGTGTGACCCCGTGCCAATTGACTGTGGTGGCGAAGGCCAGCAAAAGCCGTCACCATTTTCCATGTTGATCCCGGTGGGTAGGCAGCTTGCACCGTACGGTTCAGTAAAGGGCGTTGTGGATTGTTAAGCCATGAAGACCATTCTTCTTTCTCCAAACCCAAGGTGAAATGGTTGGTATCAATGCCGGGGGTGCTGAGCAAGGTAAGGATTTCGCCTGTATGAACATCCATGACAACAACAGCACCTGTACGCCCTTTCATGGCTTTGGCAGCGGCTTGTTGCAAACGAATATTGAGGCTTAAGTGGATATTTTCACCCATACGAGGTGGTGATTGATTCAAGACTGCAACCCGACGGTTAAATGCATCAACTTCTTCTTGTTGGTTGCCCAAGACACCATGCAGGCGTTGTTCAAAAATACGTTCCAAACCACTGCGCCCCACATGTTCACTGCGTAAAAAACCACGACGAACATCTTCAGGGCGAGCCAAGGATAAATAACCAATCAAATGCGATGTAAGCGCTTTGTAAGGATAATAACGATGGGTTCCTGCTTTGACATCAATGCCTGATAGATGGTGTAAACGTGCTGAAAGTGGGGCTATTTGTTGCCATGTCAATTTATCTGCCAGTAAAACAGGTCGATCCTTGCGTGATTTTTTGATGCGTTTTTGAATGCGGCGAATTTGTCGGGGTGACCAATGCATAAAACCAATCAGTTGTGCCATGGTTTTCTTCATATCATTCACACGCTCTGGCATCATGGATATTTGATAAGAGACATGATTCACCGCCAGACCTTCCCCAAAGCGATCTTGGATGCTGCCGCGTGTGGGTAAAATGGGGACAACATTGAGGCGGTTTTGTTCCGCTTGCAGCATCAAACCATCGTGTTGCATCCATTGTAAATAGACCATGCGGGATAATAAAATAAGCATGAGTAGCAATAGGGATAGTTGCAACAGTGTGATGCGCGTTTCAAAACGCGCACGTACATTAAGCTGGTTTAGCATGTTTTTGTGCCACGAAGTGCCAAATAACGGTGGCAAGTAAGAATGTTAAGAGTGCAGCTTCGGGTAGCCAGTCCCAAATCCATAGTATCAAGGTGAGGAAGCCCAAAATAACAAAGCGTTGCACCAAGCTAGCACCGACTTGTGCATCGCTCCAAATCATCACCAGCGGGGTGATCATCACCCAAGGCAAGGTGATAAAAGGTGACCAGTGCAAGACCAAGTCATGTAGCGCTGTGCCTGCAAACACCCAAGGCCAATAACCACGGTGAGCAAGCAAGGCACCCAAGAGTAAACCCAATGACCAATCGGGTTGAATCAGACTTTCTGCAAAAGCTAAGTTTAATACAAGTCCGAACACCGACAACAGAAGTATCCACGGCATCATGGTGTAGGATTGGGGAGAGGGTGCCGGCGTGAAGCGATGGCAAGCCAAGCTTCGCGTTGCCAATGCGCTGTAGGAATAGCTTCAACCTTGGCGAAAATACGCCCTGAAACGGGCTCAATATGGGTGACATAGGCGACTGAAATACCAGGTGGAAACAAGCCACCTGCACCGCTGGTTTGTAAAATATCACCCACCTTAGGGGCTTGAGAAAGTGGAATGAAATCTACACTTAAATGCTCGCCCTGACCGCGCACCAAGGCTGCCAATGAGGTGTTGGGTAAGGTGACAGGTACAGAAATGGAGCCATCAAGGATGGTGCGCACAACGGCCATCTGTTGCTGATGTTGAGCCACCAGTCCAACCAGACCTGTACTGGCAACGACCACATCATCGACCTTAGCTGCTACTGTCTCTAAAATAAGATGCTGACTTTTTTGCTCGGGCGTACGCCCCAATACGCGAGATGCTCGCCATTGATATCCTTGGATGTCTGTCATTTTGAGCAAGGATCGCAACTGTTTATTTTCTTCTTTTAAGCTTTTGTTTTGTTGGAGAAGGACACTGCGTTGGGCAATGTTTTTACGCGCGATAAGTAGTTCGGCTTGTAAAATCTGCCGTTTCTTCAGCCATAGTGAGGCATCATCGACCCAGCGGACGGGCGCTTGCACCCCATAAAGTACGTTTCCCAACCCCAATGATATATATTGTCCCACAGGGAATTTTTCTACGCCATAAAAGAACAGTAGCGTTGCGGCAAAAAGCAGCGTGTATCGCCATGTATGGCGCTGCTTCAACAAGTTTTACTCCTCGAAAAGAACGCCCCGCATACGATCCAATTCTTCTAAAACACGTCCCGCACCCAAAACTACACAGTTCAGCGGATTTTCAGCAACAGAGACGGGTAAACCTGTTTCTTCACGTAACAATTGATCCAAACCAACCAGTAAAGCACCACCACCCGTTAATACAATACCTTTGTCCACAATATCCGCAGCCAATTCAGGTGGGGTTTTTTCCAAACAAACTTTTACACCTTCAACAATAGCATTGACGGAATCGGTCAAGGCTTCCAAAATTTCGGAATCATCCAAGAGTAGGGTTTTGGGTACACCATTGATTAAATCACGACCTTTGACTTCCATATCACGACGTTCTTCTTGTGGGTAGGCACTGCCCAAGTTCATTTTAATGCGTTCCGCTGTGGGCGCGCCAACCAATAAACTGTATTTGCGACGCAAGTGGTTGATGATGGCATCGTCCATCTTATCCCCACCGACACGTACAGAGCGTGAATCAACAATACCGCCATAACTGATGACTGCAATTTCAGCGGTACCACCACCAATATCCACCACCATCGAACCCGAAGCTTCCGTGACAGGTAAATCCGCGCCAATACAAGCCGCCATGGGTTCTTCAATTAATAACACTTCACGCGCCCCTGCGGATAGCGCCGATTCACGAATGGCGCGGCGCTCTACAGGTGTTGAACCATAAGGCACACAAATCACAATGCGTGGGGCTAAGCCCCAAGAGCGTTTATGAACCTTGCGGATAAATTGTTTGAGCATTTCTTCGGTAATCACGAAGTCTGCAATCACCCCGTCTTTGAGTGGTCGAATGGCTGAAATGGAATCAGGAGTCCGTCCGAGCATACGTTTGGCTTCCATACCCACCGCCAGCACCTTGCGATTGTTGCGACCGTTGCCTTCATAAACTGCAACCACTGAAGGCTCGTTCAGAACAATGCCTTCACCACGCACGTAAATAAGGGTGTTGGCTGTACCCAAATCAATAGCAATATCGCGTGAAAAAAGACCGAAGAAGTTTTGTAACATAATAAGAAAACCTATTTAAACTGGAAAATGAGAAGGAAAAATAAAAGATAAGCCGCGCAGCATAGTTGTGCAACGCTTGAAGGTAAACCTTGAACCTTGACAGCCAAGGTTTATCTGCATCATGGCTTGAATTTTGGACGCTTATTTATGCTGTAGCAGCTTCCGCAGCATATAACGCTTCAAGAATGGGGCGCGCGCCTGCATCCAAAATTTCATCTGCCAAAGCGATGCCCATCTGTTCAGCATCCACTGCCAAGCCTTCGATTTCACGGGCAATGACAACATCACCATTCACATCGCCCACCAAACCTTTCAATAGCAACTGTTCGCCATCAAGGGTGGCAAAGGCTGCAATCGGCACTTGGCAACCACCTTCCAAACGGGCTAAAAATGCGCGTTCGGCACGTGTGCGAATCACTGTTTCAGGGTCGTTCATTTGATCCACCAAGGCATTGATAAGCGTATCAGCATCACGGGTTTGAATGCCCAGTGTGCCTTGTGCAACAGCAGGCAACATCAATGTTGTATCCATGAATTGATGCATTTTATTTTCCATGCCCATACGGCAGACCCCCGCAGCAGCCAAAATGACAGCATCCACTTCTTCACCGAGTTTGGATAAACGGGTTTGAATGTTGCCGCGAATAGAGATAAATTCAAAGCTGGGGTATTTGGATTTTAATTGAGCAATACGGCGTAAGCTTGATGTGCCGATACGGGCGTTTTTGGGTAAAGAATCCATGTTTCCACCTGTGATCGTGGCAATGGCATCACGCGGATCTTCACGCTTGGGATTGGCACGAATACTGGTGCCTTCGGGCAGTTGCGTGGGTACATCTTCCATGGAATGAACGGCAATATCAGCACGTCCATCGAGCAATGCTTCATCAATTTCTTTGGTGAACAAGCCTTTACCACCCACTTGAGCCAGCGGTACATCCAGAATTTTATCACCTTTGGTGACAATTTTGACCAATTCAGTGGTCACCGAAGCATCCAGTTTTTTTAATGTCTCTGAAACATATTCAGCTTGCCATAAAGCAAGGGGTGAACGACGGGTTGCAATGCGAATGTGGGTCATAAATACTCCAAATCAGAAAGTTTGGCGAAGTTTAACAGCCATTCCATCTTCTTCACCTTTCCCATATTTCAAAACAATAGGGGTATGTGTTTTTCTCATCGGGTTGGTGTTTTTCTTGATAAACCAACTGCCATGTCGATAAATCTATATCAGGAAACCATCTGTCGCCATTAAAATCACCATCAATATGGGTGATATATAAACGATTGGCATGGGGTAAGCACATCTGATAAATTTCTGCACCACCCATGACCATGATTTCAGCAGTATCACCCGTAGCCTGTGTGGCATCTTCAAGGCTATGCACCACTGTACAGCCTGCAATATCCAAATTCTTTTGTCGTGTAAGAATCAAATTTAAACGTTTGGGTAAGGGTTTGCCAATGGATTCATAGGTTTTACGCCCCATCAGAATGGGTTTTCCTAGGGTATGTTGGCGAAACCACTGCATATCGGCAGGTAAATGCCATGGCAAGGTGTTGTTACAACCAATCAAACGCTGTTTATCCATGCCCCAAATCAGTGAAATATCCATATCATCCCCCGTTTAAACTGCAATGGGCGCACGTATGCTTGCATGTGCGGTATAATCTTCGAGATTGAAATCATTGTAGGTGAAATCAAAGATGTTTTTGATGTTGGGGTTCAAATGTATGGAGGGTAGGGTCAAGGGTTCGCGTGCCAATTGGGTTTCAACTTGCTCATGGTGGTTGCTATATAAATGAGCATCGCCCAAGGTATGAATAAACTCACCCACCTCCAGTTCACAAACCTGTGCAACCATTATCGTGAGTAGCGCGTATGAAGCGATATTAAAGGGTACACCGAGAAAAATATCAGCAGAACGTTGATAAAGTTGGCAAGACAGCTTGCCATTCGCAACATAAAATTGAAAAAAAGCATGGCATGGTGCCAGTGCCATTTTCCCGCACGCCACATTACCTTGGGGTGACATAGATTCATCGGGCAAGTCGGCGACATTCCAAGCTGATACAATCAAACGCCGTGAGTTGGGTTTATTTTTTATTTGCTCAATCAGCATGGCAATTTGATCCAAGTGTTGACCATCAGGTGTCGGCCAGTTGCGCCATTGATAACCATAAACAGGACCCAAATCACCATCTTCACGCGCCCATTCATTCCAAATTTTTACCCCGTTTTCTTGTAAGTAGGACGTATTGGTATCACCTTTTAGAAACCATAAAAGTTCATGGATGATGGATTTTAAATGAATTTTTTTAGTGGTCAGCAAAGGAAAGCCTTGCTGTAAATCAAAGCGCATTTGATAGCCAAAGACCGAACGTGTGCCTGTGCCTGTGCGATCACCTTTTTGTGTACCGTGTTCATGCACATATTGCATGAGATCCAAATATGTTTTCACCTTGCCCTCGCCTGTTATTTAAAGTTTGCTATGCTTGCTCTCATTTTGTTTGAGGAGTTTTTATGCGCAAGCTTAGCGTTTTATTGTTGTTTTTAGCACTGCCTTTTGTGGGTCATGCAGAAGTGAAGACCCCCACGGATAAAATTATTGATACATTTATGGCTTTAGATGGGGATATGTCTGATAGTGTGTCTTACGCGGAATATATGACGATGGTTCGAGAACGTACTCAAAAAAGATTTTCGCGCATGGATAGCAACCATGATGGCGCAGTGTCAGCTAAGGAGTATCGCCGTTTTTGGAACAAAGAGCAATCAGCGTATTACCGCTTGCAGCGTTAGCGTTTAATTCTTATGAATGGACAACAGTTGTTTCGTATTTTTCTACCCTTGTTAAAACCCTTACTTGCTAATAAATATGCTTGGTTTGCCATGATTTTGGGCGGCATGTCGTATGTTGTTTATGACTATTCACAGCGTGATCGGTATAGTTATGAAGGCGTACCCAAGGCACAATCATTCTCTCTGAATACGTGGACACGTGTGTTTCGCAATGAAGGTTTTATGGTCGGTTATTCCGAATGGCGAGGTAATCCGTTGTGGGTGACCTATCACCTGCGCCCGATTGGTAAAAAGAAAACACTAAAACGACCATCCCGCTTTCAAAGTGATTGGCGTAGTATTCGCCGAGTGAGTCATGACGATTATTTGAAAAGCGGTTATGATCGTGGACACATGGCACCCAATTATGCGATTTCTAATATTTATGGTCGCCCTGGGCAATTGGATACCTTTGTGATGACCAATATCACACCGCAACGTCCTCATTTAAACCAAAAAATATGGCAACGTCTTGAAGATGTGGAAGCCAACAAGTTTGCCACTTGGTTTAAGGATATGTGGGTGATTACAGGTCCTATTTTTGATAAAAATATTACCAAACTTCGTTCGGGTGTAGAAATTCCTGATGCCTTTTACAAAATTTATATTGTTCCATCAAAAAAGAAAGGCGATGCACCCAAAACATTAAGTTTTATCATACCCCAAAAAGTAAAAGGCAATGAATCGTTGAGCCGATATGTCAGTAGTATTGATGAGATTGAAAAACGAACAGGTTTTGATTTTTTATCCAAGCTTCCAGATCATATTGAAAATAAAGTAGAGGCTTCGACCTCCAGCAAAGGTTGGCGCTTGAAACAAGTCGCCAACCTTCGATCACGTTACTAACTAATTTTAAAGCTTATCTCGCATGTTTTTCCACGCTATATGTACAACTCATCTGATGGGTTTCACCCCCCGCAAGTGAGATGGTGTTCTCCGCAGCATTGGCGGTTTCCACGCATAGCATTTGCAAATAACCATCTTTACCCAAGTCACCCATTTTGTTGGCCGTTTCAATCCAAGGATTCCAAACTATGGTGGCATGGCTTTGTTCACTATCAATGACAAGAGTGCGATGGAGTGCGGCATCACAAATACGAAGTTGCCCGCTTGTATTGAGGTAAACACGGTCGGTTTCTTGTTCAATACAAACATCACCTTGTTGTTGCTTGCGTGAAAAATGATCGGTTTTATCCAAATATTCGCGACCATCTAGACCCTCCACACGAACTTGACGAACATCACCCACCTTAAAATAAGTATGCATGGCTTCGCTGAGTTGATACGCCGAACCACCACAGTTTTTGGTCTCCAAACGAAGCTGTAAACGCGAACCGACGGTGATATGTAATGTTACCTGTAGCGGATGCACCTGTAAATTTTCAGCAACATTTGTGTGGTCGAGTTCAAAGCAAAGGTATGTGGAACCATCATCCAAAGCTTTGGATGCGATAGGCTTCCAGTTCACAGTGCGGGCATAGCCATGTGCGGGTAATGTTTTTTCTGTGACATGTGGTCCAAACCAAGGCCAACAAACAGGCACGCCACCACGCAATGATTTTTGGGTTGCATAACTTGCATCGTCAGACATCCAAATTAAATCATCCTCGCCTTTGGGTTGAAAACTCAAGATATGTGCGCCTTGCAAAGCAATGGACGCACTTCCCAAGTCATTACTAATTTTGGCAACAGGCATGTCGCCCTTGCCCAAGGTAAATGCCAACGTGTTGGCAATGCCATATTGTTGATTGAGTGTGTTCATGATGCTTTCTCCTTGAGTGTTGTTAACAAACGTTGATGAATACCCTCAAAACCACCGTTGGATAAAATCAAGATGTCATCGCCATCTTGAGCGTGTATGGCAATGTATGCAATGATGCTTCGGGTATCTTGGATGACCTGTGCTTTTTTACCGATAGCCAAGCAGACAGCATCTATATCCAACACTTCATCATCGGTAAGATTACGGTGCGATGGTGGTATAAATATCACCACATCCGCAGCATCAAAACATTGTGGCAGACGTTGTTGGTGAATATTTGTACGCATGGTGTTGGAGCGTGGTTCGACAATCACCCAAAGTTTTCCTTTGCTCTGCATAGCTGCCTTGGCGGCAGAGACCATGCCTGCAATGGCGGTAGGGTGGTGGGCAAAATCATCAAAAATACGCACACCACCTGCTGTGCCAATCAAACTCATGCGTCGTCGCACACCTGCAAAGGAAGCCAATGCTTGTTGTATAACAGGGAACTGCACCCCCAAAGAATGTGCAGCAGCCACCACAGCACAGGCATTGGCAATTTGGTGGATACCGATGCTTTGCCATGTTATTTCTAGGATGATTTTTTTGTGGTGATAGATGCGAAAATGTGAACCATCATCTTTGAGTGCTTGCCACTGCCATTCAGCGTGTGCATGGGGATAGTGAGCGAACTCGGTGATGGGTGTCCAACAGCCTTGCGCCAAAACATCATCAAAATTCCGCTCATCGGCATTGCGAATGATACAACCTGTTTTGGGTACGGTGCGTAAAAGATGGGCGAACTGCCGTTTAATGGCTGCCAAATCGGGGAAAATATCGGCATGGTCATACTCAAGATTATTGAGAATCAGGGTTTTTGCATGGTAATGTAGAAATTTAGAGCGTTTATCGAAAAAGGCGGTGTCATACTCATCGCCTTCCAGCACAAAGCTCTTGCCTTGTCCCAAACGTGCGCCACCACCAAAGTTTTCAGGGATGCCGCCAATCAAAAAACCAGGTGACTGTTTTGTCACTTCTAATACATGTGCAAGCATGGCTGCGGTACTGGTTTTGCCATGCGTACCTGCCACGACGATAGCATGGCGTTGGGGTAAAATGTGTCGGCCGATAAATTCAGGTCCAGAACAATATGCCAAACCTTGTTCTAAAATGCTCTCGACCTCGATGTTACCGCGACTCATGGCGTTGCCAATCACGCAAAGGTCAGGCTTAGGCACAAGGTTTTGCAATGAAAATGGTGTGATGGTGATGCCAATTTTCTGCAAGTAATCGGACATGGGTGGGTAAATGCCAGCATCGGAGCCAGTCACTTTCCAGTCACTTTCTTGTGCAAGTTTGGCAATGGCTGCCATGGCAGTGCCACAAATTCCGAGGATATGAAGATGTTGAGTGGGTGAAGTTTGCATGAGGCGATTGAAACAGAGAGATCAAAAAAAGTGAAGTCGCAGCTTGCTATGTTGGTTTAAGTTACTTGGCGGATGTTACGCACAGGGTCATTCCCATGAATTTTTAGAATGGAACATGCGTATGTGACCTGCTTCACTGATGTTACGCCTAGTCATCCATGAGTCTGTCACCACGTCACCCTCGAATGCTTGTATCGAGGGTCTATGGATAGATACCCGATAAAAGATTTCGGGTATGACGAGCAGGTGGAAGTATAGGATGACAGAGTGGGTAACATCAATTATTTGAATCCATAAGAATGTTTTGAAACAGAATATCGGAAGATAGTTTAAACCTGTTTTCTTAAAAATAACATGGAGGATGTCAAAAGCGTGAAGGCTGGCGACAAGTTTGGATGTGTTGCAGGAGGTGTAGGAAGTAGGCTTGTTTTTCAAAGGAAAGTATCTTATACAGTGCCGATGGGTTTTATTCAACGACAAAATGAACGGGCTGATGATGTGGGTGCGTGGGTTCTCAATATGGGTCTGGGCATTTGGCGCTTCCTGCATCTGCTGCTTTGGACTTCGCGTGCGTTTATACGTATGCGCTGGTTATCTCGTCCAGCGGTGACCAATGTTGTGATTCGTCAGATCTATTTTACAGGCGTGCAAAGCTTGGTTTGGGTAACGGTGATGGCGTTGGTTGCAGGTGTATTGGCAGTCTACAATATCGCTGTGTTTGCACGCAGCGTGCAAGATTTATCACTGATTGGCAGCTTAATTAATACATTGTTGGTGCAAGAAGTTGCGCCGATGGTGGTGATGTTATTTTTATTGGTACGTTCGGGCGTGGCAGTGGTGACCGAAGTGGGGCATATGCAGGCGCGTGGTGAAGATGTGTTTTTACATAGCCTTGGCATCTCCTTATTCGAATATATTTATTTGCCACGGGTGTTGGCGTTTGCATTGTGTGGCGTGATTCTAACGTTTATTTTTGTAGTGATCTCCATTTGGGTGGGTGGGCTGTTATTATCATGGATGTATGTGTTGAACTTCAGTGAATTTTTGGTCGAAGTGCAACGGGGAACAGAGTTCAAAGAAGTGATTGCGATGTTTCTAAAAGGACTCATTTATCCATCATTATCTTGTATGGTGTTGATTGATCAAGGACGGTGTGTTGGCTCTGATCCCAATCAAATCCCTGTGCGTGTTTCATCAGGGGTGATGGGTGTGATGATGTTGATTTTAAGTTTGGATGTGGCCTGGGTGTTATTATGGCGGCTATGAGTGATGCATTGCACTGGGATGATCTAAAGTTATGTGACCAGACATTAAAGAAGGATCATGTTTTCAAAGGTGAGAGTGTCCGCTTGGTGATGCATGAATATATGCAGAAAGATCTGTTGGCAAAATTTTTTCTATGCCCGCTTTCTCAAGGTTGTTCTTCACAAGGTGTCTGGTTAGAACGTGACCAGCAAGTGTTGCCCGCAGGTAGTGCTGAATTTTGTGAGCACGTGGGGTGTATGATTCGACAACGCGGCTTGCTGGCAAATTTAAGCTTAAAAGAAAATTTACTGCTGCCATTTTTGTATGCCGATGACCATGCAAGCTTGCAACAGGCTGAAAAAGATTTGAATCAAGTGGCTCACTTTCTTGAATTGGATGGTAAGCTCAATGAAAAGGCGGGAGAGCGACCTGTATATATGCATGGTTTAATGAGTTTAGGACACTGTTTATTGAAAAAACCACATATTGTGATTGCACAGGAGTTACACTTGGGCATGCAAGCAGAGTTTGCCGTAAAATTTCGCCGAAAAGTCTTTAAAACATTAAAAATACTGAACCCCGGTGTTTTGTATTTAACCAGTTCAAAGTCCGACAATCCCGGCTTAGCCTTTCATCGTAGTTATAGCGTGACATGTGACATGGATGCAAATATGGAGCAAGCATGACCGAAGAAATGGATTTTGTATCCAAAATGAAACGACAAGTGGGCTGGTTTGTGTTGCTGGGTTTGGGTGCTTTGGTTTTTGTCGTCATCTTGGTCAGTATGCGAAGCAATGTCTTTGCTGAAAAATTCACATTGTTTGTTGAGCCGCCATCAGCCTCAACATTTTATGAAGGACAACCTGTAAAGTTTCAAGGTTTTAGTGTGGGGCATATTGATGACATTCAATTGCAACATGAGGGTCAGGTACGGATTCGTTTGAAACTATTGGAGCGTTATCGTCATATGCTTCATCAAGGTTCGGTCATTCACTTTGTGAAAGAAGGGTTGATTGGTGAGCAAATTGTGGAAATAACAGCAGGTAATGTTGAAAAAAAGTCTTTGGATGATGGTCAACTTTTGGAATATCAAACAGAAGCATCATTGGAGCAATTGTTGATTGATTTAAAGCCTGCGGTGGGCAATGCCAATGTATTGCTGGAAGAGTTAGCAAAACTTTCTTTATGGCTGAATGACCCTAAGGGAAGCATGCAATCCTCCTTTGCTCATTTGAATCAAATGACGCAAGGCATTCAGGGTGATGATTTGGCGGCAACAATGAAGACACTACATCAAATGATTGATGATTTGGATCAAGTCATTGCCTCTGTGAATCATAAGAAAATTGTGAGCCATGTACAAAAAACCTTGGTGGCAACTGAGAAAGTGATGCAAGGTCTCGAGCCGATGAGTCAAAGTCTTGGCAAGCAAGTGCCTAAAGCTTTGGGGAAATTAAATATACTCTTAAAGCAGGTCAATACGCTATCTGAAGAGTTAACGGTTGTTTCCTCAGACTTAACACAATTAACCCCAGAACTTCCGGGTGTTGCAAGGGAAGCCAAAGAAGCGCTGGCAGAAATGAAACTCACTTTGCAACAGTTACAACAATCGTGGCTACTGGGTGGTGGAGAAAAACCCAAATCTGTGGTGGATTCGGTTGAGCTCGCACCACCTGTATTGGAAGTTCAACCATGATAAAATTTCTTTCTGGTTTATGCTTGTTGGTGGTGTTGAGTGGTTGCGGTGGCAAGACAAAACCTTATATTGATAACCCGTATGAAAATCGCATGAAAGATTTTACCCATATGGGTGTGAAAGCGATGCATGAAGAGCGTTGGAAATCTGCGGAACATTCTTTTTCACGCGCCTTGCAGATGGCTCAATTGCTCAGTGATCCAGCATTGGAAGCGCGGGCTTGGTACAATGATGCCATGGCATGGAAGGCCATGGGTAATTTCTCTGAAGCCAACGATGCTTTGCGGCAGGCTTTGCGTATTTCTCGTTTGCATCACCTGAAAAAAAGTGCGCAACGTGCGCAAATACAATGGGTCATTTTACATGATGGAAAAGGAGCGTTGCCAAGTCTCGAAAAAGATGATCCTGCCGATATTGCATTAAGTTTGGGGTATATGTTGGCAAAGCAAGCGGACTTTATTGGAGCGAGACGGGCATACCATCAAGTGTTGGATAATGCGGGTGATGAAAAGAATGGTCTATTGTTACAAGCACGCGCGATGTTGGGATTGGCTTCGTTACCCACTCAAGTGAAAGGAAAAAAACACGAGGTTTGGGTTGAACAGGCGTTAAAACTTTTGCGAAAAGTTGGTGCGCCAAGAAAAACAGCGCAAGCTCTTTTGATGGTTGCAATCGATCGTCATTATACGATAAGGCAACGTCGAGATGCCGCCGAGCGTGCTATAAAAGTGTATCAGCTATTACAAGATAAACATGGTGAGAGAATGGCAGAAGATGTGCTACAGAGTATGGCACTATTGGGTGATGAATATGAATAAACTGAGTCTTCAACTGCATGCAACATGTGATTGTGTGTTGGTCTTACGTTCGATGGTGAATGTATTGTGTGCACGATCCAAGTTGTCTGCAATTGAACAAAATCGTGTGGGTTTGGCTGTGGATGAGTTGTATGCCAATATTGTTCGACATGGCTACCGAGGTGAGCCCAAGCCATTGATATTTGAAGCGGATATGCCTGTTGAAGCTGATGGTGAAGTCAGCTTGAAGTTTACCTTTCGTGATTATGCACCCGTGGTGGATATATCGGGGTGGGACTGTGGTGATATTGAGCCATGTTGTGCTGAAAATATGACACCGGGTGGTTTGGGTATTCCTTTGATTCATGCGATTATGGATGAAGTAAGGCATGAAGCCATGGAAGATGGCAACCTCTGGATGTTGCTTTATCGCCCAAAAAAAATAAGGGAAGGAAATTGCTATGAAACTTGATGTAAAGGTAGAGAAAACAAGTGATTGTGAAGTTTGGGTGCGTGTGAAAGGGGATGTAAATATTCAAAGTTCACCAGTATTAAGAGCGAAATTAAAACCTTTGTTTGAACAAAAAAAAGGCGAAATTCATATTGATTTATCAGGTGTTTCGTTTATGGATTCCTCTGGTATTGCCACTTTAGTTGAAGGATTGCAATGGGCAAGAAATACAAACGGTCGTTTTGTCTTGCATGATTTACAAGAAACAGTGAATGATATCTTTGTCTTAGCAAAGTTGGATGCGGTGTTTGAAATGGTTGGCAGTCAAGCATGAGTCTGGGGGACTTACGCGCATTTATTCAAGAACTTGAGAGCAAGAAACTTCTTCGACGGATTGCCTGTGAAGTGAGTACTGAACTGGAAATGACAGAAATTTCGGATCGTGTCTTGAAAGCTGCTGGACCTGCTTTACTGTTTGAAAATGTGAAGGGTTATACGATGCCTGTTCTGACCAACTTGTTTGGAACAGCGGAACGTATTGCCTTGGGTATGGGGCGAGAATCAGCCGATGAATTGCGTGGTGTTGGCGAACTTTTAGCCTATTTGAAAGAGCCTGAACCGCCCAAGGGCTTGAAAGATGCGTGGTCAAAGTTTCCAATTTTGAAAAAAGTGATGGATATGCACCCCAAAACCATCAAAAAAGCGGCATGCCAAGACATTGTTTGGCAAGGCGATGATGTGGATTTACATCAACTACCCATTCAAACTTGCTGGCCTGAAGATGTCGCGCCTTTGTTGACATGGGGGCTTGTGGTGACCAAAGGACCGAATAAAGATCGTCAAAACATGGGGATTTATCGCCAGCAAAAATTGGGTAAAAATAAATTGATTATGCGGTGGTTAAAGCATCGCGGAGGGGCGCAAGATCATTTGGAAGCCAAGAAAAGTGGCGCAACATCGTTTCCTTGTGCTGTGGTGATTGGCGCAGATCCTGCCACCATTCTTGCTGCCGTAACCCCAATCCCAGATACACTGTCTGAATATCAATTTGCTGGTCTTTTGCGTGGGCAACGGACGCTGTTGACCGATTGTATCAGCGTCCCCTTGCAAGTGCCAGCTTCGGCGGAAATTGTATTGGAAGGGCATGTTTCTTTGAGTGAATATGCCGAAGAAGGTCCTTATGGTGACCATACGGGTTATTATAATGAAACCGAGATGTTTCCCGTGTTTACCGTTGAAACCATGACCATGCGTCAAAGCCCCATTTATCATTCAACGCATACAGGCAAACCACCCGATGAACCAGCGGTACTTGGTTTGGCATTCAATGAAATATTTGCGCCTATTTTGAGAAAACAATTTCCTGAAATTGTTGATTTTTACTTACCGATGGAAGGCTGTTCGTATCGCATGGCGATTGTATCCATCAAAAAAGGTTATGCTGGTCATGCCAAACGGGTGATGTTTGGTGTTTGGTCTTATTTGCGCCAATTTATGTATACCAAGTTTATTATCATTGTGGATGATGATATTGATTGCCGTGATTGGAACGAAGTCATTTGGGCAATCACGACCCGTTGTGATCCTATGCGTGATTTCACCATGGCAGAACACACCCCCATTGACTATCTTGATTTTGCCTCACCTGTGGCAGGGCTTGGTTCTAAAGTGGGCATTGATGCAACCAACAAATGGAAAGGTGAAACTGATCGAGAATGGGGTCGTCCGATTCAAATGAGTGACGTGGTGAAGCGGCGTGTGGATGATATGTGGGATGATTTGGGTTTATAATATTGAAATAATGCTCAATTTTATTCTTTGCTTTTTTGACAAGGCAAAGTGTGCTGTCTAAGGTGCTGCGCTCTTTGCAGCACTGCTGTAAAATTAAATAACATACCTTGCTCTGGACGCGCAAAGCCAGAGCGTACTTAGAGGTACACCGAGAGGGCGCTTTGTATTACGAAACTATCTTTATCGTAAATCCTGACGTATCACAGGAAAATACCGAACAATTAACCGACGAATTGGTTGAACGTGTTGAAAAAGCAGCAGGTCGCATCGTCAAACGCGAATACTGGGGCTCACGTCCATTGGCTTACAGCATTCAAAAACGTAAGCGTGGTCACTACATCTTGTTGGTGACTGATGGCGAACCTCAAGCCATTCAAGCACTTGAATCTGCGATTCGTTTGGAAGAACGCATCCTTCGCTTTTTGACCACCCGTTTGACAGAATTATCAGATGCACCATCGCCATTGGCACGTCGCAAAACACCTGCGGCTGAAAGCACTGAAGAAACAACACCTGAAACGACCGATGATTCTAAGCCTGCTGTAGAAGCTGATGCAACAGAAGTAGAAGCGAAAACACCTGAAGCCGCTGCAACAGAAGCCGATGCAACTGAAGCAACACCTGAAGCTGCATCTACATCGGAAGAAGCGACTGCCTAAAGGTCAGCACTTGGTTCGACTCTCGGGTCGATTAAGTGATATTCATCAACGTTGGACCCCCGATGGAAGTTTGGCTGTTGTTGCATCGCTATGCATTGAGCGTCCCCATTTAGGACCTCAACGAGCACAGATGATCGATGAACAACCCATGCCATTGCGTGCTGTGGGCAGGATGGCTGAAATACTGGTTCGTTTAGAAAATCGTGAGATTGCTATCGAAGGGACATTGCGCCGCCGCTATTACAGTCGAGATGGTGAACAGCGCTGGGGTCAAGTTGAAATATGGGTGGATGCCTGTCATCCCGCAATAGATTAATTCTCAGGAGAGAAGACATGAGTGAAGAAGCAAAAACACCAGAAGTAAAAGCTGCGCCAGCGGCAAGCGCACCAGCAACAAATGATCGTCGTCCAGCAGCATCGGGGGATCGTCGTCCAGCAACAGGCGACCGTCGTCCAGCACGTAAGCCTGCAGGCGCACGTGGACGTTTCCAACGTCGTCGTAAATTTTGCAAGTTTTGCGCAGATAAGACAATGAACATTGATCATAAAGATCCCGTATTGTTGGGACAATTTGTGACAGAACGTTATAAGATTTTACCATCGCGTGTGACGGGTACATGTGCAAAACATCAACGTGCTTTGACCACTGCGATCAAGCGCGCACGTGTTTTGGCATTGTTGTCATTCACGCCTTTACATCACGGTTGATTGTTTAAGAATCGTTGATCCGGTGTTATTTTGATACGTGATAAGCCTCTGCCACTTCCGCCTTTTGCACAGTTTCTATTAACGAAACATTTGCCATGTTCGGGCTTACTGGTGGCCATGTTGAGCAGCGTGGTGTGGTTGCCAAACTTATTCATGAGTGTGCCCTTGCTGGCTGTGCTTATGAGTTTTGTTGCCATACTGTTGAATGTATTAACACCCGCGATGTTTGCCTTGATTTTTATGGGCGGCGGTTTGCGCTACAGTCTGCAAGTGGCTTTGATTGTCATGATTGCTATCATTTTTATGAGTGGTGGCAGCGTGATGTTGGGCGTGTTGATTGGTCTGCTGTATGTATTACTTCCCATTTGGGCTGCAAGCGGCTTGGCTGGATCGCAAGGTTTGCAATGGTGTGCGACACGGTTGCTATTTGCTTTGAGTGCAATCGTGCTGCTTGGCTTAAGTTTTGTCGCTTCGAGTCAAGGCTTGAGCTTACATGCAGAAGTTGACGCGTTGTTGGCTCCGATGTTTGCGGCTATGCCCACAGATGCGGGGGCTTTACCTGCCGAAGGCTTGCAAGAAATTCGACATTTGTTGAGCTGGTCTTTACCTGGATTGCTGGCTTTTGGCTTGTGGTCTATTTGGTGGTCAGGTGTGATTTATGCGCGCAAATTTGCTTGCAAATATGGCTTTTATACAGGCAATAGGGATTCTATTTTATCCTTAAATTTGGGTAAACCTGTTGCCTATATGTTGATGGCTTGTTTGGTTCTGGCGAATTTCAATGTGGCAGGGCTGCAATATATTGCCGTTAGTTTGGCACTGGTTTTGGCGGGTGCGCTGGCAGTGCAAGGTGTGAGTGTCGCACACGTATGGTTGAAAGCACGTGAAATGCCGATGGCGATTGCCATGATGTATGTATTGTTATTTATATGGTCCATGATGGTGATTCCCTTCATCGTGCTTGGACTACTTGATATTTGGTATGATTATCGTCGGAATGTGAATCCGACGCTTGGAGGAAAATGATGCAGTTGATTTTATTGGAACGCGTTGACGGTCTAGGAAATGTGGGTGATGAAGTAGGCGTAAAAGCTGGTTATGGTCGTAACTTTTTGTTGCCTCAAGAGAAAGCCATTGTGGCCAATGAAGGTAACCGTAAAATCTTTGAACGTCGTCGCTCTGTTTTGGAAGAAAAACATCAAGATGAATTGGGCAAGGCTCAAATGGTTGCGGGAAAACTTGCTGAACTTGAATTATCAGTGATTCGCGCAACATCCGATGGTAAGAACCTTTATGGTTCTGTTTCTAGCACTGATTTGGCATCTCTTTTGTCAGATACTGGTTATGATGTACAACGTCGCTTTATTTTGTTGGATGAGCAAATTAAAACGGTGGGTGAACATACTTTTCGTGTACGTTTGCATCCAGATGTGACAGCAGATATGGCCATCAAGGTTGAAGCTGAAAGCTTATAATTGATTCAGTTGATTGTCCTTTATCGTCATTCCCACGAAGGTGGGAATCTATGATTCACAATAGATCCCCGATACAATATTTCGGGGATGACGCGCTAGTTTTAGACTTAAACAATGATGCCCCTCCAAACACTGTGATGTAGGATATTGATATGTTAGAACAAGAATTATCCTTGCGTGAGCGTGTTCCGCCTCATTCTTTTGATGCGGAGTGTGCGGTGTTGGGGGGTATTATGTTGGATGGCGAAGCCTATGAGCGTTTGGAAGGCGTACTGCTCTCCGAACATTTTTATGTGGATGCCAACCGCAGGGTATTTGCCTGTATCGAACTTTTGATGAGTAGACACCAGCCTGTGGATGTGGTGACCATCAAAGATTTATTAAAACAAAACAATGATTTGGATGCGTGTGGTGGTGAGGAATATTTGGGGCAACTGGTGCGAGCGATTCCGACCGCATCCAATGTGCGTCATTATGCTCATATTGTCCGTGAACGGGCTGTATTAAGGCAGCTTCTTTCAGTTTGCGGTCATATTTCTCAAGATGTCTACGAAGAGCCCACGCGTGAAGTGGGCGATCATTTGGATCAAGCCGAAATGAAGGTATTGAAGGTGGCTGAAAGCTTTAATCAGTCCCGCCCAAACTTCAGTAAAATTGGCAGTTTGATGGCTGATGCTTATACCGAATTGCAGGATCGTTATGCCAACCAAGAGGCTGTCACGGGTATTGCCACGGGTTTTGATGATTTGGATGACAAAACATCAGGTATGCAGCGTGGTGATTTGGTGATTGTAGCAGGTCGTCCATCCATGGGTAAAACAGCATTTTCGATGAACTTGGCACAAAATGCAGCGATTCGCTCCAAAGAAGGGCGAGTTGTGGCTATTTTCTCATTGGAAATGTCATCCCAACAAATTGCCATGCGTATGTTGGCTGTGGAAGCACGGGTGGATATGGGGAACTTGCGAACAGGGCGTTTTTCAGCCGATGATTGGCGAGGTTTGGCTTTGGCAAGCGGTAGTTTGGCGGAAGCTGAAATTTATATTGATGACACACCCTCTATTTCTGTGCTTGAAGTGCGTGCCAAATGCCGTCGTTTAAAGCGTGATGCCAAAGGTTTGGATTTGGTCTTGATTGACTACCTTCAATTGATGTCTGGGCGTGCAGCCGAGCGTAAAGATTTGGAAATCAGTGAAATGACCCGTTCTTTAAAGGCACTGGCAAAAGAGTTGGATGTGCCTGTGATTGTGTTATCCCAGCTGAACCGTTCCTTGGAAGCGCGGGCGGATAAACGACCGATGATGTCGGATTTGCGTGAATCGGGTGCGATTGAGCAAGATGCTGATGTCATTATGTTCATTTATCGTGATGAGGTTTACAATAAGAAGCCTGAAAATGAGGGGCTTGCTGAAATTATTGTTGCCAAACAACGCAATGGCTCAACAGGTACCGTAAACCTTGCCTTTATTGCTAAGTACACACGCTTTGAAAATTTGCAGAAATCTATGGATTAGTGGTATGCGTTGTGTTGCTTAAATTGACGCTTTTTGATTGCTACTGACACTTTCTGTCAGATGTTGGATGGTGTTGCTGCTGTCGCCATGTAGGGTGGATCTTTTAGTGTTTATTAGTCCATGTAATCTTTACATTTTCCCTATGTAAGATGCTTGGATGACATCCGTGAAGGGGTCGCTAGAATCGCAGCGTTTTATATCCGCGCACGCGTAAGTACGCGGACATCAACGCTATTTTGCTACCTTTGGAGCCACACTCCCCATGTTTTCATTTTTAACCAAGATTTTTGGCAGCCGTAACGACCGTATTCTGAAGCTTTACAACCCTATTGTAGAGGAAATCAACGGCTTGGAAGCCCATATGCAAGATTTGTCTGAAATGGAACTTGCGGCGAAAACAGAAGCATTTCGTGAACGATTGAGTGCTGATGAATCCTTGGATGACTTATTGCCAGAAGCTTTTGCCGTATGTCGTGAAGCCAGTAAGCGTGTGATGGGCATGCGCCATTTTGATTCACAGTTGGTGGGTGCGATCATTTTGCATGAAGGCAAAATTGCTGAAATGAAAACAGGTGAAGGTAAAACCTTAACCGCAACATTAGCCGTTTATTTGCATGCCTTAGCTGGTAAAGGCGCGCATGTGGTCACAGTCAATGATTATCTTGCCAGCCGTGATGCCAAACAAATGGGTGAACTTTATAGTTTTTTGGGTTTAACCACGGGTGTGATTGTGGCAGGCATTACCCATGAAGAACGTAAAGCAGCCTACGCATCGGACATCACTTATGGCACGAACAATGAGTTCGGATTTGATTATTTACGTGATAATATGGCATTTACACAAGAAGAATTGGTACAACGTGACTATGCTTTTGCCATTGTCGATGAAGTGGATTCAATTTTGGTGGATGAAGCCCGCACACCCTTGATTATTTCAGGTCCTGCCGAGCAAGCCACCGAGTTATACGGTCAAGCTGATGCTATTATTCTGCAATTGGATGACGCTGATTACGAAAAAAATGAACAAGATAAAGCCGTTTCCTTCACAGAAAATGGTATGGAACATGTCGAAAAACTTTGTTATGACGCGGATTTGCTGAAAGAGGGGAATTTATATGACCCAGATAATGTTAACCTAAATCATGCTATCACCCAATGTTTGCGCGCCCACACCCTATTTGCTCGCGAAGTGGATTATATTGTACGCAATGGCGAAGTGATTATCATTGATGAATTCACGGGACGCATGATGCCAGGTCGCCGTTACTCCGATGGTCAGCACCAAGCCTTAGAATCCAAAGAAGGCGTGACGGTTCAACCTGAAAATCAAACCTTGGCATCGGTGACCTTCCAAAACTTTTTCCGCATGTATGGTGTGTTAGCAGGTATGACAGGTACAGCCGATACTGAAGCGGAAGAATTTCACAAAATCTATGGTTTAGAGGTGGTCATTGTCCCCACCAATAAACCGATGGTTCGTAAAGATATGCCCGATCTTATTTACCGTGATACCGAAGATAAATACGAAGCCATTGCCAACGATATTGCAGACATCCATGCGACCCATGCCCCTATTCTTGTCGGTACAACCTCCATTGATAAATCTGAAGCTTTATCGGACATGTTGAAAAAAATGAATGTGCCGCATGAAGTGTTGAATGCCAAACATCATGAACGTGAGGCGGATATTGTTGCGCAAGCAGGGCGAAAGGATGCGGTAACCATTGCCACCAATATGGCAGGTCGCGGTACCGATATTATGCTGGGTGGTAATCCAGGTATGATGATTTCCCAGCTTCCTACAAAATTATCAGGGGAAGAACGTGCGACACGTGAAGCAGCCATTCGTGAACAATGTGATGCTGAGCATATTGAAGTGGTGGAAGCAGGTGGTTTACATATTTTAGGCACAGAACGGCATGAATCACGTCGTATTGACAATCAATTGCGGGGGCGTTCTGGTCGCCAAGGCGATCCTGGTTTAACGCGCTTTTATTTGTCCTTAGAAGATGATTTGATGCGTATTTTTGGTGGCGAAAAAATGCAGTCTATGCTCACCAAGATGGGCTTTGAGAAAGGTGAAGCCATTGAACACCCATGGGTGAGCAAAGCCATTGAAAACTCACAGAAAAAAGTGGAAGGACGTAACTTCGATATTCGCAAACAATTGTTGGAATATGATGATGTCATGAACAAACAGCGCGAAGTGATTTATGAACAACGCCGTGAGTTATTGGAAGCTGAATCGGTGCATGATGTGATTGAAGATATGTCGGAAGATTTTGCTGAGCGTCTAGGTGCTGAGTTTTTATCAGGTCGCCCCGATGAATGGGATCATGAAGGGCTGCAAGCGGCATTGCTTGAGCGTTTGGGTATGGAAGTTGATGTCGATACCATGCTTAACGATGAAGATGTGAACCATGTGGAAGATGCGGCGCAAAAAATCTTGGACTTGATGAACCTTTTCCTTGAAACCAAAGAAGCCTTAACGGGTGAGGAACAAATGCGTGGTTTTGAAAAATGGTTGATTCTTCAAGTCTTGGATCATCATTGGAAAGATCATTTGTTGGCGATGGATCATTTGCGTCAAAGCGTGGGTTTGCGTGGTTATGCACAGAAGCAACCGATTCAAGAATACAAACGCGAATCATTTGAGCTGTTTGAGAAAATGTTGGGTGAAGTACGCGAAAAAACCATGCGTACGCTTTATAATGTACAAGTGGAACAAGAAGAAATTACGCCTGAACCAGAACCCGAACAAATCGTTTATAACCGTGTTGAAGAGGAAGAACCCGTGCAAACCTTTAAGCGAAAATATCCCAAGGTTGGACGCAATGAGCCTTGCCCTTGTGGTTCGGGTAAAAAATACAAACAGTGTCATGGGAAACGCTAAGTATGGCAGTCAATCCTCCCGCATTATTACCCGCACTGCCTGTCCCAGGTTTTAGGGTTGGTACAGCCTCATGTGGTGTGAAATCAGCTGATTTGAAGGGAAAACGGCAAGATTTAACGATGATTGTCGCCGATGTTCCTGCCCATGCTGCGGGTGTCTTCACCCAAAATAAATTTCGTGCTGCCTGTGTTGATTTGGGTGAAGAAGCGATCAACCAACAAGGCAAAAACATTCGCTGCATTATCGGCAATGCGGGCAATGCCAATGCGGGTGTGGGTGATATGGAACGTGTTTGGTCACAACAGTTGATTGATTTGGCTGCAAGTGCGGCAGGGTGTGGGTCAGAGCAAGTATTATCCGCTTCCACAGGCGTTGTTGGGGAAGCTTTTCCTATTGATCGTATTGCAGCAGGTATGAATGAGGTTGTGACAAGCCTTGATGCGAATCACTGGCAAGCTGCCGCCCATGCGATTCGCACCACAGACACCTTTGCCAAGTGGGCATCCCGAAAGGTCGGTGCTTATACCATCACAGGCATTTCCAAAGGCAGCGGTATGATTCATCCGAATATGGCAACCATGCTTTCTTTTGTTGCTACCGATGCCCCGCTAAGCCATGAGCAATTACAACCTATGCTTAAACGTGTGGCAAACCGTTCATTTAATTGCATTTCGGTGGATGGTGATACCTCCACCAATGATACATTATACCTGCTTTCCAGCGGTATTGGTTTGGGTCACGCACCTTTAGAGGACACAACTGAATTTGAACAAGCACTCACTGAATTATGCATTGAATTGGCTCAACTGATTACCCGTGATGGTGAAGGCGTGAGTAAATTCGTCACCATTAAAGTCTCAGGCTCAAAAACGGAAGAAGATGCCCGCACAGTGGGTCGCGCGATTGCCGTATCACCACTGGTTAAAACAGCCTTTGCTGGTTCAGATGCCAACTGGGGACGTATTCTTGTCGCCATTGGCAATGCAGGTGTAGTGATTGATCGTCGTAAAGTTGGTCTAAAAGCCAATGATGTCACCATGCTTGAAGCAGGTAATTTACACCCTGATTACCGTGATAAAGATGGCATGAAAGTCTTTGAAAAATCAGAATTTACCTTGCATGTTGATTTGGGCTTGGGCGATGCCGAAGCCACCATTTGGACAGGTGATTTAACCCATGAATATATTGTCATCAATGCAGAATATCGTACCTAAAAAAACACAAATTATTGCGCTTGTCGCAGTCTTTAATCATCAGGAATTACTTTTACTCAAACGACCTGATGATGTCCATTGCGGTGGTTTGTGGTCATTGCCTGGTGGTAAAGTCGAAGATAGTGAAATGCCTTTGCAAGCAGCTATTCGAGAATTAAAAGAAGAAACCAACCTTTCTGGAAAGCTTTGGCGGCATTTGGGTAAGTCATCGCATCACTATAATGATCGAATCTTAAACTTTCTTCTTTTTGTTTGTTGCTGCCCAGACATCTCCAAGATGAGTCCAGAATCAAAGCATCTATGGGTCAAGCGCAATCAGTTACACGATTACCCCATGCCAGAAGCCAATAAACCATTGATAAATATGCTTTTTATGGATGAGGTGGATGAGTATTTGAGGGGGAATGTATGAAACGTATGGTCTATTACTTAGGTTTTTTTTTACTGTTAACATCTTGCAACTTTAACCCTACGGGCATTCAACTGAACCCAGCTTGGACTTCTCACTCCCTTTCAGCATGGCATAATCACCATCCTGATATGATCGTTGTTTCCCAAGATAAAAAATGGTTATATATTAGTTGTGAAACCAATGCCAGCTTGCTTGCCCCAAGTTTATTGGCGATCAATATTGAGACTGGAAAACAACATATTTTATTGTTTGGTTTACATAAAGCCGATGCATTGAAAATGGCACCCGATGGTAGTTTATGGTTGGGTGAAGAATTTAAAGATGGTTTATTTTGGCGTATTACAGAACCTGATAAGTTACCCAGTGAACAACGTGTTGATCGTGCTACATTGGCATCATCCAGCCCTGCCATTATGCCTTTACACCGTGTCGGAAACTTTAAGCATGAAGGTTTAACTTTTTCCAAAGATGGGCGCTTTGCTTATATGGCCGATGAATGGAAAGAGGGTTGCATTTATCGTTATAATTTGCATAGCCACCAACTGAAGGTTTTACACAAAGATAAAGGTTGGTTGACGATTCGCGATGCTAAAAATGCAAGGCTGGATGCTGAAAAATTGCATGGTCAGTATTTTAATCGCATTGAAGATATGGAAACCTTGCCGAATGGACAGGTTTTGTTGGCTGAAACCAAAACAGGTCGCATTTTAATGTTGGATGATAGCCAAGCCTTACCCAAGGTAACGACATGGTTGGAGGATGATGCCTTGATTCATCCCGATAACCTAGCTTGGGATGAAAAACGGGGTTGGTTGTGGATCACCGATGATAATGATCCATCTTTTTTATGGGCATGGGATGGACAGAACTTGCGTGAAATTGCACGTCATGACTCAGGAGAAATCACGGGCGTGACCCTGCATGGTTCAGATGTTTATATTAATTTACAACGCAGCTTCGGGCAAGTTGAAGTGTTGTTGCGTTTAAGAGAAAAGACAAACAGCAAAGGCTTATAAGGGTGGGGACTTGGCTCTATATTGTTGTTCAGGAAATAACATTATATATATTACCCATCTTGATATCTATGACAGTCGTTTGCTGGATGGAACAACGTTTTTGTCAGCATAACATGCCTCACCCTTTTTATGCTGTAGGCTGGAAGGGGACTTGGTTGCCTTTTTTAGCATCCATAGCATTCACGCGAGGTGTGATTATTTGTTTGGCACGCCCATTATCAGATGGTTTGTTTGCTGCATGGGTACGTTTTTTAAGTCATGGCTTCTTAACTGTATTTGGGTTGCTTTTGTATGCTTGGAGTTTAGCACACTTAGCGCCGACTGGTTTGCCGCCGATTCACCACTGGTGGGCCAAAGTATTCATGTTTTTTAACCTATGTATGTTGGGCATGCATGTTTTGCCGCTACCCAATCTATTGATGGGTGAATGCTTGAAGCGTTATCAACCTTTCAAGGCGTGGATGCAGGTTTACATCAGATGGATGCGCGAAAAACGTATGCTGATGGTGGCCACACTTTTGGCAGCCAGTCCGCTCTTGGATGGCTTGTTGGGAGCTTGGTTCATTTACCCTGTGTATGGTGAACTGGCAACTTGGGCAACGAAGTTTTAACAGAGTGTCAGCACCCACTTGCAGCTTGTTGGATGTGGGTTAGAAAGCGTACTTCTGAATGATTGAAAGATGTTGATGAGATAAAGAGAGAGCATAATGATCAAGCAAATTGCCCAAGAATTAAATGTGACCATGCAACAAGTGAGCGCGGCAGTTACCTTATTGGATGGTGGTGCAACGGTTCCTTTTATTGCCCGCTATCGTAAAGAAATCACCCAAGGTATGGATGATACCCAATTGCGTTACTTGGAAGATCGCTTGCGCTATTTGCGTGAACTGGAATCACGCCGCAATGCGATTTTAAAAAGCATTGATGGACAAGGTTTGTTAAACGATGCCTTGCGTAAGGATATTCAGACCGCAGATACCATGACGCGGCTGGAAGACTTATATTTACCTTATAAACCACGTCGTCGCACCAAAGCCCAAATGGCAAAAGAAGCAGGGCTAGAGGCTTTGGCACAAAAAATATTGTCGGATCATCGTTTGAATCCAAATGCAGTTGCAGTGGATTTTATGAACCCTGAACACCATATTATAGATGTTCAAACAGCTTTGGATGGTGCGCAACACATCATCATGGAACAATTGTCGGAACAAGCCGATGCGCTCGCCGCCTTGCGTGATTATTTGCAGCAACATGCTGTATTGACTGCCACATTGGTGAAAAGCAAAGAAAAGAATGCGCAGAAATTCAAAGATTACTTTGATTATGATGAAGTATGGAAAAAGATCCCATCCCACCGTGCCTTGGCATTATTTCGCGGTCAAAAAGAAGGTATGTTGCGGGTAAAACTTTTACCCAGTAGGGATGAAGAACAAGCCCATACTTGGTGTGAACAAACCTTGGCTCAATCACTCCATATCCACCATCAAGGTGAGGCTGCCGATGATTGGTTGCAACAATGTGTACGTTTGGCTTGGAAATCCAAGGTGTTGATGCACTTGGAAGCCGATTTATTGATGGCATTGAGAACCAAAGCAGAAGAAGAAGCGATTCGGGTGTTTGCCAATAATTTGCGCGATTTGTTGTTGGCAGCGCCAGCAGGACCGCGTGCTACGATGGGGCTTGACCCTGGTATTCGCACGGGTGTAAAGGTCGCGGTGACAGATGTTACAGGTAAGGTCTTGGATACCACCACCATTTACCCCCATGCACCAGCCAAGCGTTGGCAAGAAGCCATTGCAGCCTTGGCAGTGTTGGCAGATAAACATCAGGTGGATTTGGTGGCGATTGGCAATGGCACAGGCTCGCGTGAAACTGAAAAACTGGTGCATGATTTACAAGAGCAATTTCCACAGTTGCATTTAACGCCCGTTATTGTGTCTGAAGCGGGTGCTTCGGTGTATTCTGCTTCTGAAACAGGCGCAAAAGAATTTCCTGATTTGGATGTGACCTTGCGCGGTGCAGTCTCGATTGCCCGTCGTTTACAAGATCCTTTGGCAGAATTGGTGAAAATTGAACCCAAATCCATTGGTGTCGGACAATATCAACATGATGTCAACCAAACCCGTTTGGCACGTACTTTGGATGCAGTGGTGGAAGATTGCGTGAATCAAGTCGGCGTGGATGTGAATACTGCCTCAGCCCACTTGCTTGCCTATGTCGCAGGTTTGGGAAAAAGCACGGCAGAACGTATCGTGGCTTACCGCGATGAACATGGACGTTTCCCAAATCGCCAAGAAATTCAACAAGTCAAAGGCATTGGCCCCAAGGCATTTGAGCAATGCGCTGGTTTTTTGCGTATTTTGGACGGTGACAATGCCTTGGATGCATCGGGTGTGCATCCCGAAGCTTACCCCATCGTTGAATCTATCGCTGCAAGCAAGGGTGTGGGTCTGTCTGAATTGTTGGGCAATGCTGCGTTGTTACATGGTCTGAAAGCCAAGAATTTTGTGAATGATGTGTTTGGTGAAATGACGATTCGGGATATTTTTGTGGAGCTTGAAAAGCCTGGGCGTGATCCACGCCCAGAATTTAAAACGGCGCACTTTCGTTCAGGTGTGAATGATCTTCGAGATTTGAAAGAAGGTATGATTTTGGAGGGCGTGGTCACCAATGTGGCAAACTTTGGTGCGTTTGTGGATGTTGGCGTGCATCAAGATGGTCTGGTTCATATTTCAGCATTGGCGAGTAAATTTGTTGATGACCCTCGCAAAGTGGTGAAAACAGGCGATGTGGTGAAGGTTAAAGTGTTGGCATCGGATGCGAAACGAAAACGAATATCTTTGACCATGCGCTTGGATGATGAATTGCCACCCTTAGAAGTGGAAAAACCACGTTGGAAAAAAGACGCAACAGGGCATGTTTTGAAACGTGAACCTGAAAGCGCGCAACAAAAAGTGAAGCGTCAGTTTCATCAGAAAAAGAAACAACATGGTAGAAAAGATGTGCCAATGAGTGCTTTAGAAATGGCATTTGCCAAGGCTTTGAAGAAATGAACAGCCAAGATCAAGCCGCCATTGAACACTTGCAAGCCTCAGGTAATTATCGCGTTTTACAACGTTTGCAAGCACCTGAGCGATACTTTGAAGGCAAACCTGATATGCCGCGTATTGGTTTGGTGGTGGATACTGAAACCACAGGTTTGGATACAGAGAAAGACAAAATTATCGAGCTGGGCTTTGTGGCATTTGAATATGATGCCAGTACAGGTAAAATTTATCGCATATTGCATACCTATGATGGTTTTGAAGATCCAAAAGAACCGTTGAGTGAGATTGTCAAGGAACTGACAGGTATTGATGATGTTATGGTCAAAGATCAGCAGTTGGATGATGTAGAAATCAAACAATGGTTGGACAAAGCCACGTTGTTGATTGCACACAATGCAGGCTTTGACAGACGCATGATGGAACGCCGTTTGCCGCAAGTGAAAGATATGGCTTGGGCTTGCACTTTTGCCGATTTGGACTGGCAAGATGAAGGCGTGGGTAGTCGAAAATTGGATTATATTGCTTATCAATTGGGCTATTTTTTTGAAGGTCACCGTGCGGTCAATGATGCCCAAGCCACGCTACATTTGTTGACCCGAGCCTTGCCAAAATCCAATAAACTTGCGATGGGTGAGCTTTTGATGAATGCGCGACAAAAGAAGGTGAGAATCTTTGCTCTGGCAGCTCCTTTTGATAAGAAAGATGCCTTAAAAGAGCGAGGATACCGTTGGTTAGCCGATTTTTTGAATAAAAATGGCAAAAAAGGCGTGTGGAGTTTGTCGGTGGTCGAAGCTGATCGAGAAACCGAAGAAACGTGGTTGCGCGAAGAAATATATGCGGGAAAAAGTCCTTTGTTTCAGTGTAAAATATTAACAGCCAAAGATCGCTATTCACAGCGCGAATTCGCTTTGAATTGAATGCTTGTTACGCTTAGGCATACGTATAATAGTGATTCAAGCAATAGACATCCTCGGCGTAAGCAGTGGGGTATTGCTGTGTCGGTGCTTTTATTGCTACGCAGCAAGCTGCGGGGAATTAGACCCGTAGAGATTAAATCACCCCGTCATTCCCGAAATCTTTTATCGGGAATCTAATGATAGACCCTCGATACAAGCACTCGAGGGTGACGATTGGATGATAGAAATGATAGTTCTATATAGTTGAATGACTATATGAATGAGGAGTCAGATAATGAGTGGTAACTTTGTATTTACATCGGAATCGGTGGGTGAAGGTCATCCTGATAAGGTGGCGGATCAAATTTCAGACAGTATTTTGGATGCGATTTTAAAACAAGACCCAACAGCGCGTGTGGCATGTGAAACCATGGTCAATACAGGCATGGTGGTTTTATCGGGCGAAATTACCACCTCTGCCACCATTGATTATCAAGCCATTGCACGCAATACCATCAAAGACATTGGTTATAACTCTTCTGAAATGGGTTTTGATTATGCATCCTGTGCGGTGTTGGTCACCATGGATAAACAATCGGTGGATATTGCCCAAGGCGTGAATGAAGGCGAAGGCATTGATTTGGATCAAGGGGCAGGGGATCAAGGTTTGATGTTTGGTTATGCATCCAATGAAACGGATGTATTGATGCCAATGCCTGTTTATTTATCGCATCAATTGATGGAAAAACAAGCGGAAGTTCGTAAAAGTGGACGATTAAAATATTTGCGCCCTGATGCAAAATCACAAGTCACCGTTCGTTATGAAGACTTTAAACCCGTTGCCATTGATGCCGTCGTATTATCCTCACAGCATTCAGCCGATATTAGTCATGATGATTTAGTGGCTGGTATCATGAAAGAAATTATTCATCCTGTGTTGGATAAAACAGGGTTGTTACACGATAAAACAGAATATCATATTAACCCAACTGGGCGTTTTGTGATTGGCGGACCTGTGGGCGATTGTGGTGTGACAGGTCGTAAGATTATTGTGGATACCTATGGTGGTTTTGGTCATCATGGTGGCGGCGCATTTTCAGGTAAAGATCCCACCAAAGTCGATCGTTCAGCATGTTATATGATGCGTTATGTGGCGAAAAACATTGTTGCTGCGGGTTTGGCAGACCGTTGTGAAGTGCAGGTGGCGTATGCCATTGGCGTAGCCCACCCACTCAGCGTCATGGTCAATACCTTTGGCACAGGCAACGTCGATGAAGCCAAACTTGCCGATGCAGTGCGTAAAGTGTTTGATTTGCGCCCCAAAGGTATTGTGCAAGAACTTGATTTATTGCGCCCTATTTATACAAAAACGGCTGCTTATGGGCATTTTGGGCGCGAACTTCCTGAATTTACATGGGAAAAAACGAATAAAGTGGATGCGCTTAAAGCGGCTTTAGGGGTGTAAGCTACTTTCGGAAGAGCTGTTTCTATAGTCGTTCAATATAAAAGGGAATACCTTGGTTCAGGCGTTTGTGGAAAGTATTACGCATCATACAAAGCGTCACATAACATCGTGTTGCTTCAACCTGAAGTAGCGAAAGCTTTCCCGACAGAAGAAGCCGTCAATAACGCTTTAAAGTCCTTAATGAAGGTTGCCCAAACATCAAGTGGGCTAAGCAAAGTATAGAGAGGGATACTCGCTGCGCTCGCGCTCCTCATGCGGTGAGCATCATCGAAGTGCTAAAGCGTAAGCCCAACTGGAGAATCGCATGGATGATTTAAAGCAACGCATAGCCAATGGTGAAGATAGCTACACGCAATTCAAAAGAAACATCACCAACAGTGAAAAATTAGCACAAGAATTGGTGGCATTTTCCAATGCAAGAGGTGGACTACTGATCATTGGTGTTGATGATGACGGTGCGGTTGTGGGGCTTGAGGGTAATGATATCAGAAGGTTGAACCAACTGATCGGGCATGTCATCCACACACATATCCAGCCGCCCATCTACCCCTTGGTGAAAATTGAAAATATTGAAGGGAAAAAGATTTTATCCATTGAAATTGATGAAGGGAGCAATAAGCCATACGCGACCCATCAGGGCATCTATCTGACCAAGGCAGGAAGCGATAAGCGGAAGATTTCGCCGCAAGAATTACGCAGGCTTTTTGCGGAGTCAAAGAACCTTTTTCCTGACGAAAGTATTGTGCATAGAACCACAATGGATGATCTGGACATGTCTAAACTTAGAAAGTTCTTAAAAAACGATAACCCTGACATACTTAATAAACTCCATCACCATGATCTCGATTTAAAGACTGTGTTAAACAATCTGGAATTATTCAGAGATGACCATCTCACCCTAGCAGGCAACCTTATATTCGGTGAAAATCCACAACGATTTACCCCATCTTTTTATGTGGATTGTTGCTACTTTGATGGTAATGATGTGGGCGTTAGTCACTTTATCTCTAAAAAAACGCTGAAAGGTACCTTGGATGAGCTTTATGAAGACAGTATGCGTTTTATCGTCAGTCAATTAAGAAGCTATCAAGTTGAAGCGGGTTTTAACGCCAATGCCAAGCTGGAGATCAACCAAGAAGTGCTGACGGAGTTGATTGTTAATGCTTTGGTTCATAGGGATTATTACATCAACGCCTCCATCAAAATATTTATATTTCACAATCGCATAGAAATTATCAATCCTGGGAAACTCATCAACTCATTAACCGTTGAAAAAATAAAAAGTGGTATTGCTATTCAAAGAAACCCTATATTAAGCTCAATTTGTAAAACGATTTTGCCATATACGGGTTATGGAAGTGGCATTAAACGCATCTTGAAACTCAATAGCAGCGTTGAATTTATCAATGATAGGGAGATGGAGCAGTTTAAAAGTATTGTTTATCGGGAATCTAATGATAGACCCTCGATAAAAGCACTCGAGGGTGACGATTGGGTGATGAAAAAATAGCACTTCTATACTTGATTCACTATAAGTTGGAGGAGTGTTCTCGTTCTCACGCTCCTGCGTGGTAACGAGACAATCCTTTTTATATAGAGGCGAAACACTCAGAAACAGTGAAACTTCAGGTTTAAGATGCGTATTGTGTTCTCAGCACTTTATTGATTTATTAAAAGTTCTGCCATAACTGGTCACACTTTGATTTAAATTTCTTGAGATTCGTTGTAAGGTCAGATTCATCAAGGATATTATTCAGCACTTCATTTAGAAGGTAAGAAAGAAGGGAGTTTCCTTTAAGCGCGGAGAGTTCGCACTGCTTAAGGCACTGTACATCATGAAGTGGATCAGGTCTTACATTCATATCTAACTCAAAACCTTGAATAAGCTTGAACCATACCTCTTCTTGCTTCCAATGAGATCGAGGCCATAGAATATCATGGAAGTCTAATTCAGCAGCATGTTCCAATAAGCTTGTATCAATATTTTCTACAAAGAAAGATGCAAGTCCATTCCAGTCCTCGTTATTCATATATTCAAATGATTGTCCTGCTATTAACCGCAATTTTAGGTAGTTCCACTTCTTTAAGATAGAATTATCAATATTGGTTTTTTTAAATGGAAAGGATTTCAATGCTGAGTCGCAAATATTTAGTTGCGTTAATACATTATCATTATTTTTCTCCAATTCTTTCCAGCAAAGATTGCTAAAGTATTCTAAGTGGCCCTGACGTTCGAACTCAGTAAACAAATTGTGCATATGCTTTGATAAGCTAATAACTTCATTAAATGAAAGTACTGAAGATAATTTAGTTAGAAAAATACGATCCTCACTTAATTCACCAATACTAACTTTTATTTTGTTATCCCTCAAAAGGTCACTTGTTGGGTTGACTGACAGAATACTATCTACCCACTGTTTCGCAAAGCAGCGTTCAACTTCAGGGGCTACCTCATGAATTAACGGTAAGAGCTTCATGAAATAATAAGGTCTCAATATTTCATCTGTAAATGACAGCTTATCAAAATCTCTTTTAAGCAAATCTAAAAAAACTTCTTTATCCGTATCCTTATCGTGAAATAGGCGAGCATTAAATTCTTTGGCACTTAAAATAAAAGATCGAATCAAATATTTTTCATTATAAATAGGATGATATGGGTACACTTGAGTAGAAGTATAACCAGCGAACGGTCGCATCTCTTTCAATGTACTTGGCAAGAATTTCCAAGCTTTTAATAGCAGTGTTGAAATATTACTGTCATCTGACTCTTTCATTTGATATTTACGGTAAGTCCTGAAACCACGATTGTATTCTTTATCATGAATCAGAATCAGACCTTTAACCATCCAAGCAATCCCATTTTCTGGATCCGTTTCAAGTGCATTGTTTGCACACTGAAGAGCAAGTTTTTGGTTTTCCATATCCATATAAAGAATGGCTTTTTTTGCCATCAACTGCGATTCGGATAAAATATCTTCTTCTTCCAGGCTCTTAATTTCCTCCAATTGAGACAACCCAGAAAAGTTTATTTTCATTAATTTGTTCACTGTGCCATCGCGAGCAACAGGTGTCGTTGAAGAGTTGTTACCATCAATAGCAAAAATATTTTCTTTAACAAAATCAGGATCGTTAAGAAGTTTCTCTTGGATAGCAGTTTCACGTTTCACATACTGATCATACATCGTTGCAAAAAAAATGAGTTCGCTCATTCGATCGTTAAATTTTTTCTTAAGTGTCACAGAATTAATTTTATTCATTACTATGTCTTTAGCATCTTTAGGGGTAAAAAACCAATAAAGGTTCATTAAGTTGTTGATAAAGCATAGTTGTGGTTCTTCGTTTTTAAATAACCGTTTGTTTTTATCTTTACGGTCCGTAGCTGTATGACCCTCCCTCTCTTTGCTATTAAAGCCCGTAAGTTTCTCAAGGAATTCGTTATCAGTATTCTTGCTATAAGCAGTAAGCCTTGTACGTACCTTCTCTTGAATAGCTGGGTTGTCTTCAAATAAACGTTTAGCGATATCGCCAGCACTAATTACAACTCCATCTCCCATTTTAATATTTTTATTATTTTTCATCCTTACTCCTTTTGCTAATTAGTTATCGTTTTTCTTACCAACTGATGTTACGCACACGGTCACTCCCGTGGTCTTTTAATCGGGAATCTAAAAAGCACAGTAACTTTATGACTTTTTTAGAATTGAACATGTGTATGTGACTTGCTTCATATTGATGTCGCCCAATTTTTCATAAGGTTCTTG
>NVWS02000026.1 GCA_002746295.2 Zetaproteobacteria bacterium | reverse complement strand
TGGTGGATTATAATTTTTATGTCATTACACGTTGGAATCGTTCATATAACTATGCCATGGCAGTCACTGAATTGGCTGCATTGATGGACTGTAAGGCTTGCCAAACGCATGCTTAAAGCACTTCAATGGTTCAATGTTTTTTACTTGGTTGGAGGCTTGCTATTTTTAAGTGGCTGCGTTCATCAGCGACCTTCGCCTGAATATATTCCAGCAGCAAAAGCTTCAAGGCATGTTCCAACGGCGCATCAAGCTGATCATGATAAGGTGAAAATAGGTACACCTTATCAAGTGGCAGGTGTTTGGTATTACCCATTGGCGAGCAATGAACGCTATGATCGCACAGGTATGGCATCTTGGTATGGCAAGAAATTTAATGGCAAGAAAACTGCCAATGGAGAGCGTTATGATATGTATGCCATGACAGCTGCACATACCACACTGCCGATGCCCAGCCGTGTACGTGTGACCAATTTGTCCAATGGTCGTTCGGTGGTGGTGCGTGTGAATGATCGCGGACCTTTTGTCAAAGATAGGATGATTGATTTATCGTATGCAGCAGCCAAAGCCTTGGGTTATATGCGACAAGGAACAACGCGTGTACGCGTTCAAACATTGGATGCCAATGGGCGCACGAGCAATACGCATAGTCGCGAACACCAGCGTGAGCGGATGATCAATGGTCGGATTTATATCCAACTGGCGGCTTTTCGTTCATTTCAAAGTGCCAACCAACTACGGCAACGTTTAGCCCAAGATTATCCTTCAGCCGATATTTTACATGGCAATCATGATGATTTGTACCGCGTTCGTTTGGGACCCTTTGCCAATGAATGGCGGAGTGAAAAAATACAAGCAGAGCTGAAAGATGAAGGCTATGCCCATCCCATGATTGTTGTGCAATAAATGAGAGATACTTCGAATCGACCACGTTTAACAGCCTTTGGTGCGAGTTCCATTGGTGCATCTCACCCAATTTTTCAGGATGTGATTCAACTATCTGAAAGTATTGCCAAGGCAGGTTGGGATGGACAAATTGGCGGACACCAAGGCATGATGTCTGCTTTTTCTCAAGGTATGGTGGCTGGTGGCGGACATGCTCGTGGCATTACCCTTGAATGTTTTCCAACACCGCCTGAAAATAGCTTGTCTGAAGAAATTCGTACCCATGATTTCTTTACCCGTATGCAGCAATTGATTGAGGATTGTGATGCTTGGATTGTCTTGCCTGGTGGTTTAGGGACACTTGCAGAGTTAGCTATGACATGGGATTTGCTCGCCATTCGTATGATTCAAGAACGCCCTTTGATTTTATATGGTGATATGTGGCCACCCATTTTAGATACATTGAACGAACACTTATATGTGTCCGTGAACAGTATTATAGAACATGCACAATGTTGTACAAAACATGATGAGGTTTTAACTATTTTAAATGATAATCAATACAACGATGTTTGACCGTCAGTTTACCTTCCAAGATAGTGAACCCATGCGTTTGGATTCTGCTTTGGCAGCCTTGGTGCATGATGTGTCGCTTTCCAAACGTCGGATTCGCACAGCGATTGATGATGGCAGTGTCTATGTGAATAAAAAACGCACCCGTAAAGCAGGCTTGATGTTGAAAGGTGGAGAAAAACTGCGTTTGGTGATGCTTGATGAAGCGTTGCTGGCATTTGAAGGCGAGCAGTTGATTTGGCAACAGCGAGATTTATATTTGATTCATAAACGCAGTGGGCAATATGCCCAAGAAGCCTTACATCGTAGCAAAGGTTGTATCCCAGATGCTTTGGCAAAGCATCTAAACATGCATCCAAGGCAAGCCAAGCTTTTGCGACCTGTGCATCGCTTGGATCGAGATACATCGGGGTTGATGTTGCTTTGTTCGGATGCCAAAAAATTACAACACTTGCAGGCTTTATGGCATTCGCATGTGCAAAAGTCCTATCTTGCACTTGTTTCTCCAGCACCCGAATGGGATGAACAACGCATGACATTTCCGATTGGTAAACAAAAGGATCGCTTGGGACGTTTTCATGTACAGGCGGCAGGGAGAGCTTGTGATACCGAGGCAAAAGTCTTGGAGCGACGCGGCAATATCGCTTTGCTACAACTCACACCACATACAGGGCGTACACACCAATTGCGTGTTCATTTATCACACATAGGCTGCCCGATTTTGGGTGATAGGCGTTATCAAGGTCAACGTCATCAACGCTTAATGTTGCATGCACACACTTTACGTCTTAACAAACCTGCACTTCCAAAAACTATAGAATGGATCGCTGAAACGGAGGAAAACTGGCAATGGCCTGGTTAAAATTGATTGGTTGTATCATAAGTTTAAGTATGGCATCGCTTGCCCATGCAGAATCACATGGTCGTGATTGGCCTGCTTCCCCCACCTTGGAAGCCAAATCTTGGGCATTGATTGATGCACAATCCGAACAGGTGATTGTGCAACACAATGCAACAGAAGAGCTTGCACCTGCAAGTTTGACCAAGCTGATGACCTTGTACCTTATTTTTGAAGATTTAAAGTTGGGACGTTTGAATAAAGATGAACGCCTCACTGTCAGCAAGAAGGCATGGAAAATTGGTGGTAGTACGATGTTTTTAGAGCCGCGTATGCATCCCAAAGTGGGTGATTTGATTCATGGTATTGCCACTTATTCAGGCAACGATGCGTGTATTGTCATGGCTGAACATATTGCAGGCAGTGAATCTGCATTTGCAGAACGAATGAATGCCAAAGCCAAAGCTTTGGGTATGAAACACAGTCATTTTGTCAACGCGACAGGTTATCCAGCCAAAGGACATTATAGTTCAGCCTTGGATATGGCATTGCTTGCCACAGCACTTTGGCGTGATTTTCCTGAAGAGTATAAAGTCTTTGCAGAACGTGATTTTACCTATGATGGTCGCAATCAACCCAATCGAAACCGTTTACTCTGGACGATGAAAGGAGCCGATGGGCTTAAAACAGGGCATACCCAAGCAGCAGGTTATTGTCTGGTGGGTTCAGCTCAGCGCGATGGCACACGCTTTGTTTCGGCGGTGTTTGGTACAAAATCAGATCGTCAGCGTGCGACTCAATCCAAAGTGTTGTTGGAACATGGCTTTCGTAATTTTATCACTATGCGTCCGATGGAACGTGAGATTCGCCGTGATATTGAAGTCTATGGTGGTACAGCCAATCATGTTTGGTTAAAACCTGCACATAGCATTGCTGTGACAGTTCCCAAGGGTTTAGAAAAAGAATTGAAGTTTCGTTTGAAATATAAAACACCACAACGCGCACCCATTCAGAAAGGTCAGCAGATTGGTACTATCGAGGCTGTGTTAGAGCATCAAAAACAACAAACCATACTCACACAAGTACCGATGTTGGCAGTACGTGATGTTGAAGCTGCGAATTGGTTTGGACAGCAATGGGATGAATTGCGTTTGTGGTGGCAAGAAAAAAACAAAGAAGAGGTGCAGCCATGAGTCCAACACTGACAGCCTATGTGAATGGGCAGTTTATGCCGTTAGATGCTGCGACCATTCATATTGAAGATCGTGGTTTTCAATTTGCGGATGGTATTTATGAAGTGGTGGCATGTTTGGATGGTCACTTCTTGGATTTGGATGCACATTTGGCACGCTTGCAACGTTCATGTGAAGCTGTGCAGATTCCTTTACCGTGCAGTTTAGATGATATGGCTGACTTGATTCAACAAACGTATGAACGCAACCCTTATTCTGATGCGATGGTGTATGTGCAAATCACCCGTGGTGTAGCTCCGCGTTCTCACCTGCCCCATCATCAACTCACCCCCACATTGATTATCACTTCTCGTCACCTTCCTCAGCCTTCGGATGAAAAGGTGGCAACGGGTGTGAAGGGCATCACCTTGCAAGATATTCGTTGGAAACATTGTGAGATCAAATCCATTGCACTGCTTGCCAGTGTGATGGGCAAGCAAGAAGCCCATGCGCGTGGTGCCGATGAAGCTTTTTGGCTGAATGAACAAGGTCATGTTTTGGAAGGGTGTTCGACCAATATTCTTGCCATCATTGATGGTGTGTTGGTGACGCATCCTTTGGATCGTCAAGTCTTGGGTGGTATTACCCGTAATATGGCGATTGCTGTTGCCAAAGTACACGCCATGCATGTGGAAGAACGTCCTTGGACTCTGGATGAAGTGGGCATCTCCGAAATGATGATGAGCAGCACCACCAATGCCGTCATGCCCATCACCACATTGAATGAGAAAGCAGTCGGTGATGGCAAAGCGGGTGTGCAGAGCTTACAAATTCGTCGCTGGATGATTGAAGAAATGGAACGATTACGTGCCGCTTGAGCATAGTACATTAACGCTAGTGTCATCTTCAAATACATCAGCTTCAAGTACGTCACCCTCGAATGCTTGTATCGAGGGTCTAAGATTCCAGATGCAAGCCTTCTGGAATGACGATTGGGTGGTGTTGGGAATGACGAAGTGAGAAAATTTCGAGCATGATGACTATTTCATCTTGAATAAGCATATACAAGCGGTTTTATTGGATATGGATGGTACTATTGTCGATGCTTTCACGCCGATTGTGCGTGCGATGCAACAAACGCTACATGATTTTTCTTTGCCAGAGCTTTCTGATTTGGAGATTCGCAGACATACAGGTAAAGGCGATTGCAGTATGAAAAAACTTTTTGGTGAGCATCAAGAAGCTGCTACCCAGCGTTTTATTCAGCTTCATGATGAGGACTATTTGACAGGCTTGAAACCCTTGTTGGGTGCGGAAGCATTATTGAAAGATATGCAACAACAAGCGGTGGCAGTGGCGATTGTCACCAGCAAAGGGCAACACCGTGCCGAAAATCAATTGCAACACCTTGGTTGGACATCGTTGATTCATACCATTGTGGGTAAACTAGAGGGTAGGGCAAGTAAGCCTGATCCTGAAAGTTTGTTGTTGGCAGCTTCTGCCATGCAGGTGAATATAAAGCATACGGTCATGATCGGTGATGGTATTGCCGATATGCAAGCGGCTGTTCGTGCGCAATCGTATGGCGTGGGAATGACCGCATCCTTTTCAGCACAAGAGTTACAAGAAGCAGGAGCGCAACAAACATTTGCCACGCTCCCAGAGGTTCATACATGGCTCAAAACATAGGTTTTATAGTGATTCAAATATTCAATCACTGCGTCATTCCCGAAATCTTGTATCGGGAATCTAATCATAGACCCTCGATAAACGCACTCTAGGGTGACGATTAGGAGTGATAGAAATGATGGATTTATACTTGAATAACGATACAAATAAAGACACGCTGATTCGTTTTTTATTGCCCGATGCAAGATGTCGGGGCGCAATCATTCGTGGTTCGCATATTTTTGAAGTGGCAGCGACAACGCATGGTTTAAAGGGTGAACCCGCGCAAATTTTTGGGCAAGGTTTGTTGGCATCCATGTTACTGTTAAGCGTCAGTAAAGGCGGTGTGCGGCAGGTGTTACAACTGGATAGCCAAACTACACAAGCCCCCATACAACGTGTTCTATGTGAATCACGTGCGGGATCTGTGCGTGGCTATGTGAATTGGCAAGAAAATGAACAAGGGCAGCGTAACCCACAGCAGGGTATGGCTGCTTGGATGGGTGAGAAGCTACAGATTTCAACCGTACGTGATTTGGGTTTTGGGCAACCTTATGTGTCCACCATAGAGCATCAGTCGGCATACATGGCTGACCATATCGTACATTACCTGAATCAATCGGTGCAAGTGCGCGCAGATGTGGTGCTGGTGGCTGATTTGGCCATCTTGATTGAAGCGATGCCTGGTTGTTCGGATGATGCTTGGTTTAAAGCAGTAGAAGCTTTGGCAAAGGTATCCAATGAAGCATTACAAACCGAGGTCCCTGAAAAAATTCTAGAAAATTTTCAGCATTTACACTGCAAGGTGGTTGGACATGATGATTATGCTTATCAATGTGCTTGCTCCAGCGAACGTATGGAAAATATTTTAAAAAGCATGCATCAAGAAGGCCTTGAAGAACTTTGCGATGAAAACAAGCAAGTCACACTCTCTTGCCAGTATTGCAGCAAATACTATACATTGGATATTTCATGAAAATTATCACTGCCAATCTCAATGGCATTCGTGCTGCAACGCGCAAAGGATTTTGGCATTGGTTTCAGGCTGAAAATGCCGATATTTTATGTCTGCAAGAACTCAAAGCTCAAGAACACCAAATTCCAGAAGAAGCCAAGCCTGAGGGCTATCATTGTTTTTATCATATCGCGGAAAAAGCAGGCTATTCAGGGGTTGCGCTTTATAGCCGCATGAAGCCTGATGCCGTTTATATTGGATTGGCTGCAGTGGATGAGGGTGTGGATTGGTCAGATATTGATGGTGAAGGTCGTTTTGTGCAAGCAAATTTTGGCAACCTTTCCATCATCAGTGCTTATTTTCCATCAGGTTCATCATCGGATCAACGCCAAGCCTTTAAAATGAGATTTTTGAAACGTTTTTTACCCTTTATCAGTGGTTTGAAGGCAGAAGGTCGCGATATTATCTTGTGTGGTGACATCAATATTGCACATAACAATATCGACATTAAAAATTGGCGTGGCAATCGTAAAAATTCAGGTTTTTTACCCGAAGAACGTGCTTGGATGGATGATTTGTTGGCTGGGCATGGTTTTGTCGATGCTTTCCGCCAACTTTACCCCGAAAAAGAGCAATATTCTTGGTGGTCGAATCGAGGCAAGGCGCGTGCAAACAATGTGGGATGGCGCATTGATTATCACCTTTGCACACCCTTGATTGCATCCACTTTTACTGATATTTCTGTGTATACTGAAACATGGTTTTCCGATCATGCCCCCGTGATTGCTTGTTTGGATGATTTTGACATTTTCCCATCGTCATCCCCGAATACGTCACCCTCGCGTGCTTGTATCGAGGATCTATCATCAGATTCCCGATAAAAGGTTTCGGAAATGACGGGCAGAAAAATCGAGGATGACAAGTTGGTGAATTTTAATATTTAGCCAAAGCCGACCTCATGACATCTGTTATTGCATCTGTCTTAAATTGAGCTTCAAAAGAGACTTTGAAATCATGCTGAAAACGATTAAACAAAGCCTCCGCATGTTTTATTTTCTGCTTTTCTTCATCCCGTAAACTCGTTTTGTCCGTGTCTTTGGTCTCGACAATCAGGTTCAATGTTTTTTGACCGTCATCATATTCCACCACATAGGCGAAATCGGGCGAATAAGTGCCACCGCCAGCTACAGGAATACGAATGGAGTTTTTAGGTATTTTCGTAAATACTATCACCATCTTTGATGGATGAAATAATATTTTCTCGCTCCAAATCGGAATCATAAAAAACTTCCTTAAACAGATATTGTTTTGCCGTTTTTTTCTGATCATCAAGCTGTGTACCTAAGCTTGCCGCTGAAATACTTGTAAGTGGCTCACCCTTGCTATCCGTAAACACCGTCGGGGGTATGCTATTGCTGACGTTGTTATAAGCGATTTGATATTGACCCGCGGAAGGCTCTTTTGAAAATCAAGTGGGTAAGCAAAATTTATTAACCTTGGAAAAGTCCAATTTCCCAGTCATTAAGTAAGCCATAGTTTTGAAGTGTGCGAATTTATAGCCGCGTGCTTTACGTTTAGCAG
>NVWS02000025.1 GCA_002746295.2 Zetaproteobacteria bacterium | reverse complement strand
GTATTTAAATGACTGAATCTAAGAAGGATATTACCATTGTTTGTTTTAGTGGCGATTTTGATAAAATATTGGCTGCATTTACCATGGCAACGGGAGCGGCTGCGACCAATCGTAAAGTGACCATGTTTTTTACATTTTGGGGTTTGAATGTATTGAAAAAAGAACAAGGACGAAAGTGGCTTGGGCAAGGCATCATGGCAAAGGTGTTTAACTTTTTGATGGGCGGGCGTAAGAATTTGCCGCTATCTCGCTTAAACTTTGGCGGCATCAGCCCCAGTTTAATGACAGGTATGATGAAGAAACACAATGTTGCGATATTGCCAGAATTGATTGAGGCTGCCCATGCCTTGGGCATTCGAATTTTGGCATGTGAAATGGCGCTACATATTTTAGAGTTGGAACGTGATGATTTGATTGAAGAAGTCGCAGATGTAGTGGGTGTTGCCACTTTTTTGAACGAATCAGAAAATGGTCATATTATTTTTGTGTGAGGTTATTAGAATGAAATTTTTAGATATTACACGCGAAACATGCCCGATGACCTTTGTGAAAGTAAAGTTGGCATTGGCGAAAATGGATGTTGGGCAAGAGTTGGAAGTGATTTTGAAAGAAGGTGAACCTTTGGAAAATGTACCGCGATCCTGTGAAGAACAAGGATATCAGGTGTTATCCATTGATGCATGCGGTGATGGTAAACATCGCATTATGATTAAAAAATAAGGATTAAAATAATGAGTCAACATAAATTAACCCAACTTAAAGCACTGGAAGCAGAATCCATCCATATTATTCGTGAAGTGGTGGCGCAATTTCGTAATCCAGTGATGCTTTATTCTGTCGGTAAAGATTCCAGTGTTTTGGTACACTTGGCGCGCAAAGCTTTTTACCCGGCACCGCTTCCATTTTCCTTATTGCATGTGGATACAGGCTTTAAGTTCAAAGAAATGTATGAATTTCGTGATGCTTTTTGTGAAGAAATTGGCGCCGACTTGATTGTGAAAAAGAACGATGATGCGATTGCCAAAGGCATGAACCCCAAAGAATTTGGTGTGGCACGTTGTTGTGGTGCTTTGAAAACATCAGGGCTTTTGGCTGCCTTGGAAGAAGGTGGTTATGATGCTGCTTTTGGTGGTGCGCGCCGTGATGAAGAGCGCTCTCGTGCCAAAGAACGTGTGTTTTCCATGCGTGATGAGTTTGGTCAATGGGATCCAAAAAATCAACGCCCAGAATTATGGAATCTATACAATGGACGTATTCATGATGGCGAATCTGTGCGTGTATTCCCTATTTCCAATTGGACTGAAATGGATATTTGGTCATATATTCGTGACGAAGGCATTCCGATTGTTCCACTCTATTTTGCCAAAGAACGCCCGATGATTGAGCGTGGCAATATGCTGATTCCCTATTATGAAGAAAACAAGAATCAGCTTCTTGAAGGTGAAAAACCAAAAATGATTATGTCGCGCTTTCGTACCTTGGGTTGTAGCCCTTGTACAGGAGCTGTGCGTTCGGATGCGACCAATATGGATGAAATTGTGATTGAAGCGGCTGCGGCACGTCGCTCTGAACGTGAAACGCGTATTATTGATCACGGTAGTAATTCGATGGAAGATAAAAAGAAAGAAGGCTACTTCTAATGACTGAATTTAATTTTGAACTAACAAAAGAAATCGAATTGTTGCGATTGGTAACGGTCGGTAGTGTGGATGATGGCAAATCCACCTTGATTGGTCGTTTGCTGATTGATACCAAGGGCGCATTTGAAGATCAATTGATGGCAGTGCGTAAAAAGAAAGGTACAACCCATGTGTCATCTGCGGCTGACATTGATTTGGCGATGTTGACGGATGGTCTATCGGCAGAGCGTGAGCAAGGTATCACCATTGATGTGGCATACCGTTATTTTGCCACCCCCAAACGCAAATTTATTATGGCGGACTGCCCTGGGCATGAACAATATACACGCAATATGGTGACAGGTTCATCGACTGCCAATACTGCGATTATTTTGGTTGATGCACGTCATGGTGTGCTGCCACAAACCAAACGTCATACCCATATTTTGGGTTTGTTGGGCATGCCTCACTTGGTGGTTGCTATCAATAAAATGGATTTGGTGGATCATGACCAAGCCACGTTTGAGGGTATTAAAGCGGATATGGAAGCTTATTGTGCCAAACAAGGCATTAAGGATTTGATTTGTATTCCGATGTCGGCTTTAACAGGTGATATGGTCACGATTCGTGGTGACAAGATGGACTGGTATGAAGGCGACACCTTGCTAGAAACCTTAGAGTCTATTTCTGTATTGGATGATTTGGATGAAAAACCATTTCGCATGCCCGTACAGCTTGTGAATCGTCCGCAAACAGCAGACTTACCAGACTATCGTGGATTTATGGGAACGATTGCATCGGGAACGGTGAAGGTTGGGGATAGCTTGATGGTGGTGCCATCGGGTAAAACATCAACCGTGAAAGAAATTGTGACTTTTGACGGCAATCTTGAAGAAGCTTTTGCACCGCAAAGTATCACCATTACTTTGAACGATGACATTGATATTTCACGCGGTGATATGTTGGTGCATGAAGGGCAATATATTGAAGCGCGTAAATCATTGACTGCCAATATGTGCTGGATTGGCGATGAGCCTTTGGAAACCCGCAAAAAATACATCATCAAACATGCCAGTAGCGAGTTAAAAGTGATGGTGGATTCGATTGACTATAGAACGGATATTCACACCTTGAGTCATGAACCAGCGGATAGCTTGGCGATGAATGATATAGGACAAGTGACATTCAAATTGCAACAGCCCTTGAGTTTTGATGCCTATGCCGATAACCGTGGTACAGGAAGTTTTATTGTCATTGATAGTTTTACCAACAATACCGTGGGTGCGGGTATGATTGTTTGATGGTCACTTGATTTAAACGTTAATCGTAGGGGCGACCCTTGTGGTCGCCCTGTTGGCAGGTAGAAACCCAAAAATAGCATATTGCAAGCGGCTTCCTTGCTTGAGTTTAGATTACCTTCAAGATAAACTTTTGTGATGTACAAGTAAGGGAGACATCTATGTTTCAGGCAATAGCGCCATGGATTGAGCAACACCAACGTTGGTTTCGTTTTCCTTTAATCTTATTGATGACATCGCTTGCTGTCATGATTGCTTTGCTTCACCCTGATTTTTCGGATCAACTTGAGCTTAAAATTTTGGATGAGCAGTTTAAAATACGGGGTGAAATACCCCATGATAAGCGTGTGATTATTGTGGGTGTGAATAACAATGATTTATCGGAGGTTGGTCGCTGGCCTTGGTCTCGTGATAAAATAGCCACCATTGTTGATCGTATCATGGGCGAATATCACGCCAAAGCATTGGGCTTTGATATTGTATTTTCTGAAAAACAACTGAACCCTATTGTTGAAAGTGCTAGGTTGATTGAGGTCAAAGAGCATGAGAAAAACCTTGTCAAATTATTGCTAGAACATCAAGCGGTAGGCGATGTGGATGGTCAATTGGCCGCAGTATTGAAAAAGTATCAACATCAGTTGGTGCCTGGTTATTTCTTTTACCCCCAAGGTGTTGATGTTCCCGAATTGGGTTTAAAACGCTTACGACAACAATTGTCGTTATTGAAAAACTCATGGATAAGTGCGAAATTTTCGGGTGATATGCCCAGCTATATACCTCAACTGGCAGCCATTGAAGGGAACTTACCCCGTTTTACAGAGCAAACCGATGTCGCAGGTTTTTTTAATTTTTTTCCTGATTCAGATGGAACGGTGCGGCGTATTCCCTTAATTGTTCAATCTGGTGAACATATTTATCCCAGTATTGAATTACAACTTTTACGTATCTTTAAAGATTGGCCGCCAGTATCTGTGAGCATCCATGATGGTGAAGTTGAATCGCTCACTTTGGGCCATCAAAATATTCGTACCGATGTATCAGGAAGTATGATTATCAATCATTATGGTCCAGGGTATACCTTTCAGCATGTGTCGGCAGCTGATGTTTTATTGGGTCGTATGCCGAAAGACACGCTTAAAGGTGCGATTGTTTTATTGGGTGTGACCGCCGTGGGTGTGTTTGACTATCGCCCCAGCCCTTTTGATTCTGTGTTTCCTGGTGTGGAAGGTCATGCCGCAGCTATCTCAAATCTTTTGAATAATGAAGAATTATCGCGGCCTCCTTATATGGATTTTATTGAGTTACTTCTTGTCGTGATGTTGGGCTTATTGTGTGGACGCTTGGTTATGGGACGTAGCCCATTTATTCAAAGTTTGGTGATTTTTGGCATGCCTTGTTTATTGCTAGGTATGTCTTATTGGCTGTTTGTGACTTACGGTTTATGGCTCGAAGTGATATATATGCTTTTGGCTATTTTATTGACCACTGCGCCTGTAAGTTTGTTTCAATATATTGTGGAATCCCATAAGCGCGCCTTTATTCATGATGCCTTTTCTCATTATTTATCACCTGAAGTCGTGGATAGCTTATCGAAACATCCCGAAAGTTTAAAACTGGGT
>NVWS02000024.1 GCA_002746295.2 Zetaproteobacteria bacterium | reverse complement strand
TCATAGCGATCAAAAACATACACACCCATCAACAATGAGCCTGCTGGCTTACGTACTGCTTGCAACACATCATCGGCATGTATTTTTTGATCAAACAAGAACACCAAGTCACGTTCTACGGCTGGAAATTCAGCCAATGCAACAAATTTCGCTGACTTTGCTTGGGGTAACACATCCAAGTTCAACGATGCCACAAACACCGCCTTATCCAAGTCAAAAGAAGCTGCCAAGTCGCCATCGACTTTACCAACATGACCCAAAACAGTTTTACCCACCAGAACTTTTGCTGTTTGGCCTGCTTGCAAACCCAACACTTCATCATCGGTGATAAAACGTGCGGTCAAACCGCGTGCTGACAACCATGTTTCCACAGTACCCTTCATATCATAAAAATCCGCATCACGGGATGCCGCATACCAATGGGGTGTTAGCAACTCACCTGTCATCAACCACGCCAAGATATTATCTTCATGATAACGCCCCTCGCATTTGCTATAAATACGTCCATGTTCCACCAATGAAACACCCGCTTGCTGACGATTTAAATTATACTTGGCTGTATTCAAAAGCCCTGGAAACAAACTGTGGCGCATCACGCACATGGCATCTGAAATTGGATTTTCTAAAACAATATCTTGCTGATCTTGGTTTGAAAAAAGACGCTGTTCCTGCCTCGAAATAAATGCATAATTGATAATTTGTACAAAACCTTGACGCACCGCATCTTGCACAGAAGTATCTTTTTTCATAGGCTGAATGGTGGGTAATTCAGGCAATTCCGCAGGAATCGCATCAAAACCAATCACCCGCGCATATTCTTCTGACATATCTTCGGCTATGCTGACATCGGGGCGATGTGTAGGCACGCTAACGTGAAGCTGACCTTCATTGCGCTCCAAATCAAAACCCATACGCCGTAATACATCATCCAAAGAAGCAGGAATAGCCACACCCAAACGAGATTCAAGATGCGCTATATCGCATGTGAACTTACGCGGCTTCAACCATGCATCCACATCACCCAACACCTTGACCGCACTTGCCGTACCACCAAAGCATGTCAACAACAAAGCGCTAGCACGCTGCATGGCAACAGCCACCATCGCAGGATCAACACCACGTTCAAAACGCATCGAAGCTTCGGACACCATCGCATATTGACGACGGGTTGTGCTGATGCTCGCAGGTCTAAAGTATGCAGATTCAAGCAAAATATTCGTAGTTTTTTCACTCACACCTGTCGCTTCTGAACCCATAATTCCTGCCAAGGCTGCAACTTTTTCAGCATCTGCAATCACCAAATCACCCGCATGCAGTTTAAGTACACGTCCATCCAGTGCCGCAAAATCTTCGCCTTCTTTTGCTCCGCGCACACAGACATCACCCTTAAGCGTGTCCGCATCAAAGGCATGCATCGGTTGCCCCATATCCAACATGATATAATTAAGAACATCCACCACGCCATTCACCGAACGTTGACCTGCCGCCAACAAGCGTTGTTTCATCCAAAATGGCGCTTCATCCACCTCCAAGCCTTCAATACGGCGTACCATATACAACGGACAATCATCTTCCGCTTCACAAGCAATCAAACTCACCGCCATACAGGCATCTTCATCGAGGCTTTTCAGTTCAGGCTCAAGCCATGACAAACCCGCATCGGCTGCCAAATCACGCGCCAAACCACGCGCACTCATACAATCACCACGATTCGGAGTAATCGAAATGTCAAAAACAGCTTCTTCCAATTGTAAATATTCACCCACTTCAGCACCTACGGGCGCATCAGTTGGCAAAATCAACAAACCTAAAGCTTTTTCTGCCAAACCCAGCTCTTCTTCTGAGCAACACATGCCAAAGCTTACTTCACCACGAATTTTTCCTTTTTTTATTTTCAAGCCATTGGGTAACAACGTGCCAACCGTTGCCACGGGAATTTTATCGCCTTCACCCATATTGTTGGCACCACAGACAATCGCCAAAGGTTCGGCTTCATTGATATCAATACTTAATAATTTCAATTTATCTGCATTAGGATGGGGAATCATGGACAAAATTTGACCCACACGGACACCTTTGACGGCTTCACGTGGCAGCTCCACCGATTCCACTTCATGCCCCAAACGTACCAAATCATCGGATAATTGTGTGGCACTCACCTTAAAATCTGCGTATTCCTGAATCCAAGAGTAGGAAAGTTTCATGCGCCCATCCTCCGCAAAAAGCGAACATCATTTTCAAAAAAGAGTCGTAAATCTGGAATACTGTGTTTCAACATCACCAAACGTTCCACACCCAAACCAAAGGCAAAACCTGAATACACCGTGGAATCAATACCCACAGATTTCAAGACATTGGGATGAACCATGCCACTTCCCAGCACTTCCAACCAACCGCTTCCTTTACAGATTCGGCAACCTTTTCCTGCACAAAACACACAACCCACATCAACTTCTGCCGATGGCTCTGTAAAGGGGAAATAGTGTGGGCGCAAACGCAGCGATACATCTTTTTCAAAATAGGTGGATAAAAAATGCTGCAATACACCTTTCAAGTGAGCCAGCGAAATATCTTCGCCCACCTTAAATACTTCAACCTGATGAAACATCGGTGAATGGGTGACATCATAATCACAACGATACACACGCCCTGGTGCGACCACAGCCAAAGGCAACGCATGTTCTTCTTCCAATAAACGTTTCATCGTACGAATTTGCACGGGCGATGTATGCGTCCGCAACAACATCGCAGCGTCATCGGTGTCTTTCACAAAAAAAGTATCATGCATGGCACGTGCGGGATGTTCAGGCGGGATATTTAAAGCATCAAAGTTATGAAATTCATCTTCAACTTCAGGACCTTGGGCAATTTCAAAGCCCATCTGTGAAAAAATAGCCGTGATTTCATCCAACCCCTGTTGCACAGGATGCAAAGAACCACACGCAGATTGACGACCAGACAAGCTAACATCCAAACGTTCAGATTGGATGCGTCGTTGCTTTTCTAAGACTGCCAAGCTGCCTTCACAAGCACTCAAACCTTCCGCCAACGCTGTTTTTACCGCATTCACTTCTTTACCAATCACAGGACGTTCCGCAGCTGGCAATTTTCCCACACCCTTCAATACATCCGTTAAAGCACCTTTTTTACCCAAATAGCTTACACGCAAAGCTTGCAACGCATTTAAATTTTCAGCTTTAGTAAACTCAGCCAATGCTTTCTCTTGCAGTGTGTGTAATTCCGCCTTTAGCGCACCCAACTCACCCATGATTAACCTCTATAAATCACAAAGACACACAAGAAAAATCACCATCACACTCTCCGCGCCTCCGCGCCTCCGCGGTAAATGTTTGCTTTCCACCATTGATTTCAAACTCATTGAACGACTACTTTCTTCAAAACAAACAAAAATGGCAGAGCCATCACAGCCCTGCCACCTTATACATCAATACCGAGTCAACTCGGATATTCCTTACTGAATGTTTGCTTTCGCTGTTTCAGCCAATTTTGCAAATGCATCCGCATCACGAACAGCAATGTCAGCCAATACTTTACGATCCAATTCAATACCCGCTTGCATCAAGCCATGCATGAATTTTGAATAGCTTAGATCATTCAAACGTGCCGCAGCATTGATACGTACAATCCACAAAGCACGGAAAGTGCGTTTTTTATTTTTGCGGTCACGGTATGCATATTGACCTGCTTTATCAACCGCTTGCGTTGCAACACGGAAACAGTTTTTACGACGACCGTAATAACCTTTGGCCGCTTTGATAACTTTCTTGTGGCGCGCATGCGCCTGAACACCTGATTTTACGCGAGGCATTTTTCTCTCCTAAACCAATAACTACGAATTAGCGACCTGGAATTAAACGTTCCAAAGCTTTTTTATCTGATGTGGCAACAAGCGTTGTTCCACGAAATCCACGAATACGCTTCGGCGATTTTTTGGTCAGAATATGTTGAGCATTTGCTTTGTTACGCTTCCATTTGCCACTACCCGTCTTTGAGAAACGTTTTGCAGCACCACTGTTTGACTTCATCTTAGGCATAAATCACCAACCTTTATTTCTTCAAGGGACTGATGATCATAATCATCTGTCGACCTTCCATATTGGGCATTTTATCAGGCTTACCCAAGTCTTTCACTTCTTCAGCAATATGTTCCAATTGCTCTCTACCACGTCCCACATAGGCCATTTCACGCCCACGAAAACGCAGTGAAACTTTCACTTTGTTACCAGCTTCAAGAAACTTTCTTACGTTTCGAAGTTTAATATCCAAATCATTCTGTTCTGTACTGGCACGAACCTTCACCTCTTTCACCTGAATAATATGTTGCTTTTTCTTGGCTTCATTGGCTTTTTTACTTTGATCGTACTTGTACTTCCCATAATCCATCACCTTACATACAGGTGGTCTGGCATTGGGTGACATCATAATGAGGTCGAGCCCAACGGATTCTGCTCTGGCAATGGCATCCAAACGCTTCAAAACACCAATTTGCTCTCCATCATGACCAATGACACGCATTTCTGCTGCCTCAATATCATAATTAACTGCTAGCTCTTTCTTAGCGATGAAAGCCCCCTACTGGTCTTACTTGTATTCTTTTTGCATGATTTTCATTGCTTCAATCCATGCATCCACTGTCTTGACACCTAAATTATCACCACTGCGTGTGCGTACTGAGATTGTTTGCTCATCTCGTTCACGATCACCAGCAACCAAAATATAAGGCACGCGATCCAAGGTGTGGGCGCGCACTTTATAGCCGACTTTCTCATTGCGCAAGTCCGATTCTACACGAAGCCCTGCATCACACATTTTTTGCGTCACTTCTTGCACATATTCCGATTGAGAATCTGAAATATTACACACCACAGCCTGCACAGGTGCCAGCCAAACAGGAAACTTTCCTTCGAACTCTTCAATCAAAATACCAATAAATCGTTCCAATGAACCCAGTACTGCACGATGCAGCATCACGGGTGTCTTCTTACTGTTATCCTTCGCGATATATTCCGCACCCAAACGACCTGGCATGGAAAAATCCACTTGAATCGTACCACACTGCCAGACACGCCCCAAACAATCCTTCAAAGAAAACTCGATCTTAGGACCATAGAAGGCTCCTTCACCGGGATTTAAGCCATAATCCAAGCTTTTGGACTTCAAAGCCTCATGCAAAGATGATTCAGCCTTATCCCATTGTTCATCCGTCCCGACCCGTTGCGCAGGGCGATCGGATAAAAAGATAATCACATCATCAAAACCAAATTTTTTATAGGTTGAAAAAACCAAGTCAATAAAATCACTAACTTCATCTTGAATTTGGCTCTCTTCACAAAAAATATGCGCATCATCTTGCACAAAATTCCGCAAGCGCATCAAACCATGCAAGGTACCTGATGGTTCATTACGATGACATGAACCAAATTCAGCCAAGCGTAACGGCAAATCACGATAGGAATGTAAGGCTTGGTTGTACACCTGCACATGACATGGGCAATTCATCGGTTTGATCGCATAATCACGATTATCTGTATGGGTGGTAAACATATCATCTCGGAACTTTTCCCAATGACCCGATTGTTCCCATAACTTACGATCCACCACCATGGGGGTTTTGATTTCCTTGTATCCATTCACTTGCATAATCGAACGAATTTCATTTTCGACGACTTGCCAAACTGCCCAGCCCTTCGGGTGCCAAAAAATCATGCCCGGAGCTTCATCTTGCAAATGAAATAAATCCAATGTTTTGGCAAGCTTACGATGATCCCGTTTTTCAGCTTCTTCCAAACGGAATAAATAGGCTTTCAAATCATCTTTGGAAGCCCATGCCGTTCCATAAATACGATGTAATTGCTCATTCTTCGCGTCACCTTCCCAATATGCACCCGATACCTTCATCAACTTAAAGTGCTTGAGTTTCGACGTATTGGGAACATGCGGACCACGACATAAATCCGACCATTCACCTTGTTTATAAAGGCTCACTGTTTCCCCTTCAGGGATTCGTCCAATCAATAAAGCCTTATACTTTTCACCCAGGTCTTCAAAATGGGAAATCGCATCATTACGCTCCCACTCCTCACGTGTGACAGGCAATTTACGACGCGCAATTTCTTTCATTTTCTTTTCAATGACTTTTAAATCTTCGGGTGTAAATGCACGTTCAAAAGCGAAATCATAATAAAAACCATCATCAATCACAGGACCAATGGTGACTTGTGCCGTTGGAAAGACTTCTTGCACTGCCATCGCCATCAAATGCGATGTAGAATGCCGAATGACTTGCAAACCTTCGGGTGATTTTTCAGTGATTAAAGCAACACTATCACCATCAGATAAGACAGTTGATAAGTCACACATACGATCATTGACCGTCACTGCAATCACAGCACGCGCCAAACCTTCACCAATATCTTTGGCTAAATCAAATGCACTTACACCATCTGGCAAGCTACGAGAAGAACCATCGGGTAATTGAATATTCATGAGAATCATCCTCTGCCTCTTCAAACCCCACACAATGCAGGGCGGGCAAGCCAGAATGAGGCTATATTAATAAGAAAATGGTAGGCTCGGGCGGTTTCGAACCGCCGACCCCCACCATGTCAAGGTGGTGCTCTACCCCTGAGCTACGAGCCTATACCGAACAAGAAAGCTATCACAGTGCCTTTCAAAGAAAGGCGCACACTAACGGCATGTTAATTCATGGCAAGTCTATTTAAAACAACACAGTACAAAGATACAAAAACAAAAAAGGCCGCTCAAAGAGCGACCTTTTCATACTTACACCATCAAATCTTATTGATGTTCATTATCACGTGGATCAGGTGTTCCTTTTTTATGGTTATCTACAAAAAAACTATAAAGAACAGGTATCACAAGAGCAAGCGAAATAAGCAACAAGCCAGCAAACTGAACATTATCCATATCAATCATATTAAATCTCCTTGAGTCATCTTAATGAGCAATGCTGTGATCTGGTTTCCAAGTAATGGGAGGCAAGCGTTTTACTGTGATAATCACAAGAAAACAAAAACCAAAGAAGTAGTACACCGATGTCATGTAACCTTTATCCCACCAAGGTTGCAAACGCTCACGAACTTTCTTGCCATCTGGACCCTTTAAAAAGTTACCATTCGCATCTGTTTTCCAATTCCCCTCAAAGTTCGCCAACGCCACATCATTACCAATGATGGAATACTCTCGCAAATCTGCATGTTGATTTTGAAGCTCAATAATTCCAGGCTCCATGATACGCAAATCATTCATCGAAATAGGATGTTGAATGCGTTGAAACTCATAAGGAGAATCAGAATCAGCCAAAGCACCCACAATCATCTTCATCGCTTTTTCATCACGTGCCGATGTCGTCAGTGTTTTATCATTCATAACCTGCTGTACAGGTGCTGAATGCATCAAGGTGATATAATCCGCATAAATAGCAGCGTTGGGGCGTTGCCCAAACAACGGAAACGTCCAAGCAATCGCTGTGATAAATGTTAAGATCAACAATCCCACCACGGGGCGCGGCAAAGGATTGTTATTTTCGGCAATCCCACCCAAACTTTCATGTTCCCAAATATACTGTGCTTCTTGAACCTTACGATCATCCGACATGGTTTTAAGTGGATGACTTAGCTTCAAACCATCCAGTAATGGTAAAAATTTAGACATTTCAATCCTCCTTATTTCAAGTCTAGAACATAGTCAATCAAGTAACGAATTTCTGAATTATCAGCATATTCAGGCACCTCAGGCGGATACACACGAGAGCCCTCACGGTACGCATCAAACTCTTCATCCCACTTGGCTAGATCAATGTTATTACCTTTTTTATCAACACCACCCCACAAATAATCATAACGTGGCATAATAGAATGCGGTTGAACCAAGCGAGGGTTAAAGAAATGCATCATCATCCACTCTTTGGAGGAATTACGAGAACCCACATGCAACAAATCAGGTGCTTTACGATCCGAACCAAAGGTAGTTGGAGATTCACCATTAAAATCACCCAACATTGGAGGGCGACCAAACGATTGCCAATCATGCGTTTGCTCTGGTAACAAGGTATGGCACCACCAGCAACCTTCACGAATAAACATCACCTTACCAGCACCCGCCAAGATTTCTTGATCAGCGGCTTTCAATGTCGCATCAATGGTCCAACCACGGGTTGCACTTGCCAATTCAATATACGGTGTTTCCACACCATTTTTGACAGATTTTACAACCAAATAAACGCCACCTGCTTCCACACTGACCTGGTCGGTTTTACCCAAACTCACGCTCAATGCTTGAATCGCCGCACCATTGATATGATCATGAACCAAACCACTGGGCAATGAAGTCCCCGGTTTAAACACATACGCGACTGTTTCATCAATCGCTGCGCCTGTTTTCGGATCTTTTTTCAAGATCACCTTGATCGGCTTATCATCACCATGTAAAAATGGATCACCATAATCAAAGCCTGCGACCTTACCATAGGTCAATTGCTTTTCTAATGCTGTTGCTGTTGCTGTTGTGTTCGAAATATCCAAACCTGGCATATAAACAGTCACTACCATGGATGTAGCCAATGCTACGCCAAACATAATCGAACCAATTCGATATTCACGAAATCCCATTCTAACCGTCCTCCCTATATTTTTTTATTGTCCCTTAGAGTTATTAAGCTGGAATCATGCTTTCACATGATTCCAGCTCTTCACTTAACGTACGTAGGCTACTTCGTGCGGAAGAACACCATGTTCTAATTTCTCACCTTTTTTCACTGTCATGTACATATTGTACAACCAAACAATGTTACCCAAGAAGACCATGGTACCACCCAACCAACGAACGATCATATAAGGATGCTCTGCAATCACGATATCCAAATATGGTACTTCATAGATTTTACCTGCGCCTTGAATCAAACCAGCGATGGTCATGGAAACCCAGTACAAAGAGAAGCCAATCAACAACATCCAAAAGTGGAAGTTAGCCAAGCTCAACGAATATAGTTTACGACGTAACATGGTTTGCATACCATAATACACTGCGGCTGCTTCAGCGAACGTTGAGAAACCAAGCAATGCCAAGTGGGCATGTGCTACAATCCAACCAGTACCATGAACATACCAGTTAATCGCACGCGTTTGTTGGAAACCACCTTGCATATTCAATGGAATGGCAAGCAACACACCTGTAATGGTGTATTTAATTTCAATATTTTCCACAAACATCGACCAACGACCCTGCATGGTTAACAAGATATTACATACATAAGCCACCGCAGGCACAAGAATCAATACACCTTCCACCGATGCGAATGATTTCAACCATTCAGGCAATGGCGAACTCATCAAGTGATGCGCTGCAGGTGTGGAATAGAAAACCACGATAGACCAAAAATGCAAATGACCCACACGATGGGAGTACAATGGATTACCCGTTACTTTCGGTATGATGTAATAAGTGATCGCTGCCGCAACGGGTGTAATCAACAAGCCCAATACGTTATGCGCAAACCACCAAGTCATATATGCTTCATTCAAACCCGTCAGATGAAAAAATTCTGGCGCATTACCCACCAAGAACACAATAATCAACATAAAGAATGAACCCGCAAAGAACCAGTTTGTGGTATAAATACCCTGCGTACGACGGTTTAAAATCGACATAAAGATATTGATAAACAGCGGTGTTACCATGCAGAATGCAATATACAAATCAATCGGCCACATAAAGTCTGAATACTCACGACCTGATGTCATGCCGAACCACAATGTCGACAATGCCAACATTAAGCCAACATTCCAAGCCATGCAGTTCCAAACGCCCAATTTTTCAGACCACAACTTGGTATTACCCAAGGCTGGAACAATATACAATGCTGATGCAGCAAATGCGCCCACAATCCAACCAAAAATTACAGTATGCACATGCACTTGACGCATATGACCAAATTGCAACGCATAATAATGCGTGAAGAAATCAGGGAACGCCAACTTCGCCGCATTAAACGAACCAATTCCTGTACCTACAATAAACCACATTAAACACGAAAACCCGAAGAAAATCGAGGCTGTGCCGCCTGGAATATCTTCTTCTTTCGAAAACATATACTTAATCATTTTCTGCACTCCTTTCCTTTAAATAATTCAAAACTTTTCATCTTCAAACTTTATTCGTTTGATTTAATCGTCATGCTGACCAGGCATCAAAAGATACCAAGCAAACCACATGCTCGAAAACGCCAAAACAATGCCCAACACAGATGCAACTGCCGCCATAATATTCTCCCTTACCCTATTAGTCTTCCTGCAAACCTTCGATGACACCGTGAAGTTTTAATGCATAACCCAAAATTAATACAAAAGCGATACCAAATACAATCATGACCCAGTTACCAAAACCTTCCATCGTAAATGGTGAATACGCATCCATACCCCAAATGCCCGCTTCTGCAAAAGGTCCACGACCTATCGCAAGCTGTGTAGCAATTGTAAACACTGATCCATTACCCATACCTGTAACAAAGCCAGCGACAATGATTAGCCATACTGAATTTTTCATACTCCCTCCTTGTTAAAATTATATGAAGCTATTTTAATCTTCCGCAACATTATGAAGATTCAAATTCATGTCAAGCCCATAAATCATGAATATCCATCTCTCTAACAACATACTTGCATTCAAAATAACCTCCGCGCATGATGTCCGCCATGCGAGAATCTCTCATTTATGGCTTTAGCGCCTGCGTTTCACTATTCATGCTTTCTTATACTGTGCATATTTTTATTGGCGGCTTGGTCAGTGAAGAAACTGAGTACCTAATCATGAGTATTGTTGTTGGCATCGCTATCTGTGCCATTGGATGGATGGTCAGAGACATCCTTAAAACCCGTCTCAATCAAAGAAAATAGCATATTCATTGATGCATTCACACGCTTTAAACAATGCCCAACCATAGAAATCGGGCATATATAAATAGTCAATGGGTGAGATGTAAGCGTTTAAGTATCAAGTTACCTCGTCCTGCTCGAAATCTTGTATCGATCATCTAGGCATAGAGCCCCCCCCAACACAAACGCTCGAGGGTGACGATTTATTCAGTCAAGCGCGTAACTTAGTTACTTACTGATGTTACGCACTTAATGAAGAATAGGCGTTATTTTCAAAGGTACGAATCCCCTCGCAGGAGCATGGGAACTAGCGTTGACTTCTTTTTTCACCACATTAGACACATAAGAGGTTAAGTTTCTTCTCATTCCCACCGTCCTCGGTGGGAATGTATACCTAAAAACTATTCCCACAGAGAAGCATGCGAACTAAATTGGCTCACAACTTTAAATGCTTTTCTTTGTGCCTCTGTGACTCTCTGGTTGTTTCTTTCGCGTAACTCAGTTACTTATAAAAAGCCAGCGCCTTACCGATTTTATCAAAGTCATCTGTAGAAAACTGTCCTTTATGAAAGACATATTGCTGCTTGGATCCACGTTCATCCATGCCTGTTAAACCAAAGGACTTGCCCGCTTTATCTGAAAAAAAACGAATATCACGCATCAACAAGCGTTTTTCACCATTTTTCAAAATCATCGCAATATGTTCTTTTCGAATATCCAAACCCACAGGCGAAGAAGGCATCAGCAACAAACGCCTAGAAATACGATTCGCCGCCACGATGAAAAAGAAAAAACCCAAAAACATCAAGCCTTCACCCAACATGCTCGATTCATCTGTGTACCAATAGCGCAAGCCTATCAACAACAAAAACCCCACTGTTGGCACATAAAGAATCAAATCCCAAATCACACCCGATTTATCTGAATTTAGTTCACACTTCACTTCACGCCAAGATTTAGCCATGTTTTTTTCCAACATCCAACAGCTGTTGAATCGCAGGGTCAATCTCTTGATAAAGCACGCGACCAGGTGCTATATAATTCACTTTTCCATCTTTGGTAATCAAGAATGTCCAAGGTTCGCCACGCACTTGAAAAACATCATAAGCTTCGGGATTATAATATTGATCCATATGGAGAAAATTTACTTTATCACCATATTTATCTAGCATGACTTTAAGCAATTGTAACTGCTGATCACACTGGGTGCAGTGACCTGGCGTGGCAAATTCAAGCACAATCGGCTTACCTGCTTTAAGTGCCTTATCAAAAGATAGTTGATACATCCGAGGATCAGGATAGCGATAACTGGTCAACTTCGACATATCACCATTCACATCTGCAAGTGTCTTGGTCTTCACAGGTGTAACTTCCTGTCCAATCTTAAACACGCCACCACCACCCATGCTAAAGTTACCATCACACCCCGCCATAAAAATAGAAGGTACGACAAAAAGAATCAGTATCCCAAGCAAACGTGACATTACGACTTCCTCCAACCTTGGCAGGTACGAAAAATATTGTATGCCCAAATAAAGTTAGCAATCAACACCAAAGTGCCAAAAATACCCATCACTGCTAACCAAGGCTTCACAATCGCTTCGACTTCTTCTGGCGACACATGTTCACTGGCAATACCACCCGCCACGCCAGCCACTGTGAAAAACACCACCATGCCAATCAAACCCAAGTTATGCACCCAAAAATGCCATTTCACGAGTTTCATACTATAAATAGGACGTTTCACCAAGCGAGGTACAATATAATAAACCGCAGCAAAAATAGCCATTTCCACCCAGCCCAATAGGTTGATATGCGTATGCGCACGCACAATCAAGTTACCATGCATCCGGTGATCCACAAAATGGCGAAAATCTGAGATACCACCCATCAAGGCTCCCCAAGAAAAACCAATCATACTATAAATAACACAGGCAAATACAAACCATAAGATATATTTAACATACTCTTCATCTTCCCACGGTTGCTCCGTCATTCTGCTTCTCCTGTTTTTTGTGGTAATTTGTCACGAATATCTGTGTATTTATGTTTCCACTCATCAGGAGCCCATGTTTTTACCATTTGATCAATAAATGGTGATTCGCCTTTCGGTGGAACAGGTGATGATGATGAACCTTGATCTGATTTTAATTCCGATAAAAAGACTGCCAAAGCGTGAATATCTTCTTTGGAAAGTTCTGCCACATAATAGGCCTGCTTTGGTTTCTTACCATGATCCATGGTTCGATGATTATACGTTTCTTCTGGATGAGTAAGGAATTTTTCAATCCAAGCAACACCATAGCGGGATCCAATACCATCCAAGCTATTGCCCATATTGGTGCCTTCAGACATCGCACGGTGACATTCTGAACAGGCTTGGTGGCGATAAATTTGAGAACCTTTTTCACCCAGTTTACTTAAGTCAAAATGAGTGTGCTGTTCAAAAAGTGGCTTATCACTGGTTGCCATCACATATTGCATAATGCCAAATGTGATCACTCCCAACACCACAAATGCACCAGCTACAATAAATAATAACTTCTCGCCAGTTTTTAGTTTTTGTTTGGGTCTTTTATTGTCTTCTTTCATAAGGACGGCATTATCAGCGGCAAACTCCACATTGCAACAAGGAACTTTCCATGCGCTTTCGCACTTTTTTCATCCTATTTTCAATACTTTCACTTTCATCTTGCATCACATCGGCCGATCAACAACCTCAAGCCAATAAAATACTCCAACAACTCAATCAATCTATTCAAAAGCATCAATGGGAACAAGCTGAAGCGCTGTTCGATCCAAAATTCTTCAAACAAATGCCTAAAAAATATTGGGAACAACAAATGAAAGCGCAAATTGAAGAAAAAGGTGAAATTCAAGCATTTAATTTGGTTTCCCAGCAAAAAGATCCACGCTTTGGTGGTGATTTCTATATTTATGTCATGTCTGTGGTTCATGAACATGGTACCAGCCATGAAACCGTCACCATTATCAAACCCATTGATGATAAACCCATGACCATCAGCGGTTTTTTATTTAAATAGCACGCGTAACAACAATACCTTCGCCAATTATAGGCTATGTCTAAGCGAAAAAATTCAGTGCTTGTAACACATTGATTTATAAAGCGTACATTAAAAATCATATCGAGATTTTGACGATGTTATTTTTAATATTCTACAATATTCTAAAATGGTGTGGTTACTAGCTTCCTTTACGATAAACTCGCTAAATTTTGGCGAAGGTGTTGTAACAATGGTTACTTAACTGATGTTACGTATTTTCTTGAAATATGTCATGCGCCCTGCTCATCCACGAGTCTGTCACCACGTCACCCTCGAATGCTTGTGTCGGGGGTCTATGGGCGTATTTATATGTATCGATAGATCCCCAGTTAAAGATTTCAGGAATGACAAGTTGGTGATTTTTTAGGAAGAGGCGCGAGAAAGCATAGGTTGATGGGATAACATGATCTTTTTCATGCGCCTGTATCGTGGGAATGTAGATCAACGCGCTCATCAAGCCTTTATTTCATCCACTTCTTGTGGTGAAAGGCTGTCAGTTACTTAATAGCCAGACGGCTGTTACTGCTCTGTATGGCTTATATTATCAATCGAGCATTCAATTAAAAAGAGGCGCGACTCTCGCCGCACCTCTTACCAACTTCGTTTATCGCTTATGAACGACGTTTCGGCGGCGTTCGACCACCCGAACGAGATCGGGGGGCGCCGCGACCACCACCACGATGTCCATCTCCACCGCGTTTCCCTTCATGACTTTGGTCTCCAGAAGAACGACGTCCCCGCTGAATACGTTCTTTATCATGGGATAAATCCTCTTGTTCTTCACGCGACATTTTCATCTTACGCCCCATCACACGGGCTTCTTGCAAGGTTTGCAAAATATGATTTGGCATGCCTTCAGGTAAATCAATGGTGGTGTATTGATCATAAATTTCAATATGACCGATAAATTCATTCTCAATACCCGATTCATTGGCAACTGCGCCCACAATATTACCCTTTTGAGCATCATGATCAGAGCCTACATCCAAACGAAAGCGTTCCATACCACGTTCTAAACGGGGAAGTGAGCGTGTTCTTGGATTGGCAGGGCGGCGTTCGCGTTTTGAATGATCTGTAGCTTCAGATGTTCTTTCAGAACGATTCTCAACACGAGGTTTACGTTCAGAACGTTTGGATTCAGCCAACAACATCGGCTTATCACCTTGCACCATCTTCGCCAATGCCGCAGCAATTTCTTGGGCTGGCACTTGGTGTTCCGCCTCATATTGCTCGATGATTTTGGCGAAAAAATCCAAGCCTTCTTCTGCCAGCGTCGCTTGAATACGCTGTTTGAACGCATCAACACGTTTATCATTGATATCAGCGGTCGATGGCATTTGATATTCTGCCACTTTTTGACGTGTGGCACGTTCAATGGAATACAACATGCGACGTTCACGCGGTGCGACAAATAAAATCGCATCACCTTGACGACCTGCACGACCTGTCCGTCCAATACGATGTACATAAGATTCTGTATCACCAGGAATATCATAGTTAATCACATGGGAGATACGCTGAATATCCAAGCCACGCGCCACCACATCCGTTGCCACCAAGATATCCAAATGCCCATTTTTCAAGCGATTGACGATTTGTTCGCGTTGTTTTTGTGCAATTTCACCATTGAGTGCTGCTGCACCAAAACCACGCGCTTCAAGTTTTTCAGCCACTTCAACCGTAGCACCACGGGTACGCACAAAAATAATCATCGCATCAAAATCTTCAGCTTCAAGAATACGTGTCAACGCATCCATTTTATGACGACCACTGACCGACCAATAGCGTTGGCGAATGGTTTCCACCGTACTGGTTTTATTCTTAATGGTCACATGCTTGGGATTGGTTAAATAACGATCGGTAATTTTCCGAATAACGGCGGGCATGGTGGCAGAAAATAAGGCAATTTGACGTGTGCTAGGCGTTTGTTCCAACACCCATTCAACATCATCAATAAAGCCCATACGCAACATTTCATCGGCTTCATCCAAGACCAAGGTCTTCAAACCATCAAGTTTCAATGTTTTGCGGCGCATATGATCCATCACACGTCCAGGCGTGCCGACCACCACATGTACGCCGCGTTTCAATGCGCGTAATTGCGTGTCATAGCTTTGTCCACCGTAAATCGGCAACACATGAAAACCCTTCAAATGATGCGCATAAGTTTGAAAAGCTTCCGCCACTTGAATCGCCAATTCACGCGTTGGCGCTAACACCAAAACTTGAGGCGTGCGCTGGTTTAAATCAATTTTAGACAAAATTGGCAAAGCAAATGCAGCCGTTTTTCCTGTACCTGTTTGGGCTTGACCCAACACATCGCGACCATCCAATACATAAGGAATCATTTCGGCCTGAATCGGTGATGGGGTTTCATAACCCACATCCTTCAAACCTGCCAATACAGGCTCAGAAAGCCCTAAATCTGTAAATTTTTTTTGTACTGTTTCTTCAGAAGACATCTATAAAACACCCTAGCGGGCATCGATAGCCCTCATTTTCAATTAGTTTGCAAGCATATCAATTTTCACTACATACATGCAAGAATCGCGCATTATGCGACAGGCTGCCGTGACATACAATGCTTTCGTTTCATCTGGGATGTTTGTACTGTTCGGATATGACTATCCATGTTGCTATTCTCGGCTCGACTGGTTACACAGGCGCTGAACTTATTCGTTTGATTGAACAACACCCTGATTTTATGATTACACACCTTGGCGCACACTCCCAAGCTGGTAAAAAAGTCCGCGATGTTCTACCTGGTATCGCAGGTGCTGTGGGTGATTTAACTCTTGCCAAAGCAGATGCCCCATTGGCTGATGATATTCAATTGGTCTTCACGGCTTTACCACATGGCGCAGCCGCTGAAAGTGTGAAAAAAGCATTGGATGTAGGCAAGAAAGTGGTGGATTTATCGGCAGATTTTCGCCATCAATCGCCTGATATTTATCAACAAGCCTATGGCTTGGCACATCCCCATCCGCATATATTGAATAATGCCGTGTATGGCTTAAGTGAGTGGGCGCGGGCTGACATTGCCAACACAAACTTGATTGCCAACCCTGGTTGTTACCCCACATCGACCTTGATGCCCTTGATTCCATTGTTGCAAGCCAAGTTATTGGATGATTCCGCTATCATTGTCGATGCCAAATCAGGTACATCGGGTGCAGGACGCACAGCCAAAACAGGTTTGCTTTACTGTGAAGTCAATGAAGGTTTGAGTGCGTATGGTTTGCCACGTCACCGCCATGCTTGGGAAATGGAAGAGTGGGCTGGAAATTTTGGACAACACCCCATCAAGGTGCGTTTTGTGCCTCACCTGATTCCCATGTCTCGCGGCATGTTGACCACCTTACATTTAACAGGAAAAAACACCGCAACATGGCATCAAACATTGCTTCAAGCCTATCAACATGAACCTTTTGTACGCATTCTCCCTGAAGGAAGCCTGCCATCCACCAAGGGTGTCGTAGGCAGTAACCGTTGTGATATTGGGCTTTGTCGCTTGAGTGATACCGAAGCTGTGGTGGTGAGCTGCATTGATAATTTACTCAAAGGTGCATCAGGGCAAGCGATTCAAAATGCCAATATTATGTTGGGTTTAGATGAAACTTCTGGACTTTCCATTCACGCCCAATGGCCATAAATGCGTATGGTTAAAAAAATAGGTTGGCAGCGTTTGCTGGAATTTTGGTTCACGCCCAAACAGTTGATGGTGGTTGAAGCTGGTAGCGGTCGACCCGCTAAAAACATTCACATTCGCCCCATCACCATTCTGATTGTTCCAAGCATTAGTTTACTCCTTGGCATGCTACTGACTTATAACAATCCACCACCTCAAAAAAACAATGATATGGAACTCATCCTGCACAAGTTACAGCAACAATTCACCACCGTTCGCACCCAACTTATTGCATCCAATGCTGAAAATGATCTTAAAAAAGCTCAAATTGACAGCCTAAAAGATGTGCTTCAACAACAACAAGAAAACATTTCACATTTGCAACAACGCATCCAAATATTCAACAGTCTTTTACAAGCCCGCAAAGGTCATCATATTCAAATCATTCAAGCAACGCTTCAATCCCTGTCACCTCACAGCTTGTTTTTTCACATAACTTTGGTCAAAGGTGGTAATTATCCTCGTCATACTCAAGGTTATTTACAATTCATCTATCACGATATGCAAGGCAACCATTACCCCTTACATTTTAAGAATGGCAAAGAGAAATTGCCATACAAGATGGAAACCCATACCTTTGTGCAAGGGGAAATTCATGCAGCGGGACTTATCCCTCTCCCCCTACACCCACGTATTGACTTGGTTCTTTACAATAAAAAAGGAACAGAAGTCATGCGCAAAGCCTGCAAATTTGAGATATAAATGCTAAGAAAACGTGAAAAAAAAGTCAATAATGATCCCCAGCAAATTGATACCTTGATTGGTGTACACTCCGTCATCACAGGTGAACTGTCTTTTGAAGGTGCGGTTCGTATTGACGGGCGATTTAATGGCAATATTCACGCTGATAAAGATGGTACATTGATTGTCAGTGAAGGTGCAACCATTCAAGGGGAAGTCCATGTACCCAGTCTTATTTTACATGGCACCATTGAAGGCAATGTGCATACCACTGAAAGCCTCAAGCTTGGTTCAACCGGTCAGCTAAACGGGGATGTTCAATATAAAGTATTGTCTTTGGCTGAAGGCTCTGCCATCAATGGACGATGTAATCGCATCAATGACACCGTCAAACAAGCCTCCAACCCAAACAAACAATCCCCTGTACGTCAGCAAAAAAATCAGAAACTTCAAGAAGTATGATATCTGCTTATCAACACTGGCTGCCCCAAGTTGATCGCTCGGCTTGGTTAGCGGCATCCTCTGATATTATTGGGCGCGTCACCATTGGCAAAGATTCAAGTATTTGGTATCAAACTGTCCTTCGTGGTGATGTCGATGAGATACATATTGGTGAACGCAGTAATATTCAAGACCACTGCACCTTGCATAATAGTGCGGGAAAACCCTGCGTGATTGGTGATGATGTGACAGTCGGGCACCGCGTTATTTTGCATGGCTGTAACATTCAAAACCTTTGCTTGGTGGGTATGGGTTCCATTGTCATGGATGACGCTGTATTGGAAGAAGGTTGTTTGTTGGCTGCGGGTTCTTTGGTGCCTGAACGTAAGATTTTAAAAGGTGGCTTTCTTTACGCTGGTAGTCCTGCAAGAGAACGCCGCCCACTCACAGAGAAGGAACAAGCCTTTTTAAAGCATTCTGCCCAACATTATGTTGAGCTAGCACGCTCCCATAGGTGTTGAAGATGTCCACTTTTGCTGCCATTGATATTGGCTCGAATACGTTTCGTTTGATGATTGCCAAACCTGCACCCGTCAATCATATCACCCCTTGGCATATTCAAGCGTATACGCACCGTATTGTTCGTTTGGGTGAAGGTCTCCATCAAAGTGGTCGCTTGTGTGAAGCTGCGATGTTGCGTGCTTTGGATGCTTTCCGTGCGTTTGCAGATATCTTGAATCAGCATGGTGTGGATGCGGGACATACTTATGCCGTTGCTACTGCCGCTATGCGGGAAGCTGATAATGGGCAAACATTTTGCCAACAAGTGCTTGAAGAAACGGGTATTCAAATCCACATCATTCAAGGTGATGCTGAGGCCAGCATGTCTTTATTGGGAAGTTGTGCGGTGTTACCTTCTGACATCCAAGAGAACTTTCTATTGTTTGATATTGGCGGGGGAAGTACAGAGTTTGTACGCGCCAAACAAGGGCAATGTTTGGATGCGATCAGTCGAAAACTGGGGGTGGTTCGCTTGGTGGAAGCACATCTGAAAAGTGACCCCCCATCGACTGTTGATTACGATGTGATGTGCCAAACCTGCCAACAACATCTTGAAGCCGTGGAAGCACACTGGTTGGCATCCCAAGGGCATCAAACACCACCAGCAGCATTGGTGGGAACAGCTGGTACGATCACCACCTTAGCTGCCATTGATTTGGATATGCACGATTATGATGCCAACCTCATCAACAATCATAGCATCTCATACCCACGTTTCTTACAGCTCAAACAGAAGCTATTGGCGATGACGCAGCAAGAACGTCAAGCCATGCCTAGCATCGAAGCAGGGCGTGCCGATTTGATGATTGCTGGCATCGCCATCATGGACAATATATTTAAGCATTGGGGATACCAAAATATCAACGTTGTCGATGCAGGTTTATTGGAAGGTGCTTGGCTTATCATCAAGCATAGGTTTCAATCTAAAAAATAAGTATCCGCTTGTTGTTGCACATCATCCATAGCTTGTTGAAAGAGTGTCAAAGTTTCTTGCGCATCATTGGTCGCATAGACAGGTTCGCCCATGATAAAGACACCACGCGCAAACGGTTTTGGTACATAAAACTTATCCCATGATTTGGCGCGCCAATAACGTTGACTAGCATAACACACCGAACGTATGGGTAAACCCGATTTCATGGCAATTTTCACCGTACCCATTTGTACGACTTGCGCAGGACCTTTCGGTCCATCGGGGGTAATGCCCAAGGTATGACCATCACGCGCCAAACGAATCATTTTCAAAAAAGCCCTTGCCCCACCCTTGGTCGATGAGCCGCGTGAGGATTCAATCCCCATCAATGCCACCGCATCGGCAATAAAGGCACCATCGCGATGTTCTGAAATCAGCATCGGCCCTTGCCAACCATGCACAGCGTAAGGCATCATCAGAATGCGGGCGTGCCAAAAGCTCAACAGAAACGGTGCGCTTGTTGTTGCATCATATTTTTCACCCACAAATGTCCAGCGAACGGTGAAACGTAAAAAATAATGAATACAAAAAATAATACGGGGAATCAGCCAAACTAAAAAACGTTGTTTCATGTGTCTTGATCCTCAAATTGCATGTGATACAGCTCCGCGTATAAACCACCTTCAGCCAGCAAAGACTCATGATTACCCTGTTGTAAAATACTACCATCATCCAAAACCACAATCATATCTGCATGGCGAATCGTCGAAAGGCGATGGGCAATGACAATCACCGTGCGCCCTTTCATCAAGCGTTCAATAGCTTGTTGCACCAAATGTTCCGACTCTGTATCCAAACTACTGGTGGCTTCATCCAAAATTAAAATCGGTGCATCTTTTAACAAAGCTCGCGCCAAGGACAAACGCTGACGCTGCCCCCCCGATAAAATCACCCCCCGTTCACCCACCATGGTGTCATAACCATCGGGTAATTTCATGATGAAATCATGGGCATTGGCAGCTTTGGCAATATTTTCCACACGTTCTTGATTCATATCTTCATAGCCGTAGGCAATATTATTACGCACTGTATCATTGAACAGCACCACATCTTGTGTGACCAATGCCATGTGTTGCCGCAATGATTTTTGTGTCACATCACGCACATCCATGCCATCAATCAGCACACGTCCTTCTGTCACATCCATAAAACGCGGCACAAGGTTTGCCAGTGTACTTTTACCCGCGCCACTGCGCCCCACCAATGCCACCACTTGCCCGTGTTTCACTTCTAAATTGATATGGGACATCACTGCTTTGTCTGTATTGGCATATTGTAAAGCCACATTTTCCAAGCAAATACCATGTTGAAATTGTTCGATTTTTTTAGCATCTTCAGCATCTTCAACATCATTTTTTTCATCCAAAATATCAAAAATGCGTTCGGCCGCTGCCAAGCCTTGTTGAATTTGATTGTTGGCTGCGGATAAGCGTTTGACAGGTTCATACAACATCAAGGTTGCAGCTAAAAAGGACATCAACGTACCCGCCGTTGCTTCGCCTGAAGCCACACGCAAACCACCATAATAAAGCACCCCTGCAATACCAAAACCAGCCACCAACTCCATCACAGGAAACGACATCGCATTGACACGCAATACCTGCATTTGATGGTGCATAAACTCACCAATCAAATCACGAAAACGCCGACGTTCATAATTTTCCATACCAAAGGCTTTCACCACACGAATACCACCCACTGTTTCTTCAACAAGGCTCGACATTTTCCCCATCACCACTTGCCCATCATAGCTTGCGGAGCGCATTTTTCGCCCAAAACGTAAAATAGGGTAAACCACCACGGGAAAGACAGCGATGACAATCAATGCCAACAACCAGTCTTGATAAAACACCACAGCTACCAAGAAAATAATCGACATGGTATCACGCATCAATGCGGTCACCGATGTACTCACGGCTGATTGCACCAAGGTGACATCATAACTGATGCGCGTTAGCACTTCGCCTGTTTTACGATGGGCAAAAAAGCTTAAGGATTGGTTGCTTAAAACCGTATAAATTTGGTCTCTCAAATCATAAATAACGCGCTGACCAATCCACCCCATCAAATACGATTGTCCAAAATACGCCGAGCCTTTGACGAGGTACAATAAAATAACACCCAATGGAATCATATACACATATTCAGGGCTTTTACCCGATAAAGCCTGATCCAATGCAGGTTGCAGCAACCATGCCATACCTGCCGTGCAAGCCGCTAAAATCACCATGCATACCATAGCAATGCCAAGCCGTGTTGAATATGGCTTTAAAAATTTCAATAAACGTTTGTATAACATGGAGAACCTTTTTGTTTAAGATGTTTTCTTACTGTTCCGATTGGCAAGCATACCCATACGTCGTAAGAAATGTTGGCTGGCTTGAAATAGCGCAGCCGCCAACTTCTGCTGATAACGCGATGTTCTCAACTTACGTTCTTGCTTAGGATTGGAGATAAAGTCCACTTCCACCAATACACTGGGGATTTCTAACGCACCCAACACCACAAAGCGCGCCCGTTTGGGTACCTCATATTTAACCTTACCAATTTTCCTTAAGGATGTGATCATCGTTTCCGCCAAAATTTGCGAGCTATTCAAGCTATCACGCTTCGCCATATCGCCCAAAATATTACGCACCATCGGATCTTCGACTTCATTGTGTGCGTGGTGTACGCCACCCATTTCATCGGCAGCATTTTCCTTGGCCGCCAAAGCAATGGCAACGCGATCTGGGGTTGCCCCACGCTCCGCCAAGGTATACACACTGGAGCCTTTCACTTCCCGCTCTCTCACCGCATCCGCGTGAATACTAATCATCACATCAGCATGCGATTGGCGCACCAAACGAACACGTTTTTTTAAGGGAACAAAATAATCATTTTTTCGTGTCAACACAGCCCGCATGCCATGCTGTTTGTTAATCATCGCCACCAATTTCTTGGCAATTGCCAAAGTTACCTTCTTTTCCTGCAAACCATGCGGGCCTATCGCACCTGGATCTTCACCCCCATGCCCTGCATCCACAGCAATGACCAATTCATGCTGGTGTGAATGAGAAACATTGGCTTCATGATTTCCTGATTGTCGTATCAAATCAACCACCAAACGTGGTGGCTTACCCTGCATTTTTTTCAATAAAAATGAGCGCATAGCCAAACCTTTACGATTCAAATCCAACACCACGCGCAACACACCTTTGTGCATACCGTGCCTCACACTTTTCACCACAGGGTTGGGCAACACAATCTTCATGGCATGCTTGCGCCATTGCGTATGCTGCATATCAATCACCACACGCTCTGGCTTGTGCATACGAAAAATAGTGTAGGTCACGCTGCGACTTAACTCAAAAACAACACGGCTTTTTTCCGCCGTATCCGATATTCGCACAACCTTCACACTCGCCGCCCATGACTGCACTGGCAGCAGCAAGGTGGTTAGCAATAACAATATACCACCCATATATCTCATCCCATACCCCCGTCTGACATCTTAGCTGCGTGCATGTACAACATTTGATTTTTGTTCCGTGCGGTTTCTTTCTAACAATAAAGCTGCCATCAATAAGGCCAATAAAATCATCAGCGGCTCCATAATACGAACAATAATAAAGGTATTGGCACCAATTGCATGGACCAATAAACCCGCAAAACCACATAATGTGCCTAGGGAGGCACCTTTCAGCACTTCATCCTCAATCTGTTCATAACCTTGACGCAATAATACCCAAATACGCCGCAAGAGCCAAAGGAACAAAACCAAACCCACCATCCCCGTTTCCAGTAGTACACGGGGATACTGCGCATCGAGGAAAGGCCCACCTGTCACCCCGACACCCAAGAATGGATGTTCTGGAAAATAACGGGTTATCACATTTTGCCATGATCGCAAACGCTCTGTGGTTGATGTATCAATGTTCATTCCGCCCACCGCAAGCTGACCTTGCTGATGGGCTTGATTAAACGTAAACATCACACGGTTAATAATACTTTTGGGTAATACAAAAGGTAATAACATGATACCCGTCATACAAGCTACCATAAGAAAGCGTTTCTTTTTTGAAATGACTAAAAATGCAAAAATAGCCACCACAAACGACAAGTAAGAACTTCGCGACTCTGTAAAAGCCAGTGGCACCAACATAATCCCCATCGAAATCAACAGCCAATACCAGCGTCGCCCCCTTGCCGTATATAAAAATATACCCAAAGTCACTGAAAACATCAGCACCAAATATCCACCAAAGGTATTCGGTTCTCCCATTTCCCCCTCAAAAGGTGCGGAAACACGACCACCACCTGGAATTTGGGCAATACCAGCCAAACTGGCGATGATACATGTAATCAACATCACCCATAAAAAGCGTTTGATGGTATCTTTATCATGAACATGATTGATAATCATAAAGAACAAGACAAAATATTCGAGATATTTGATAACAAAAAACAAGCCATACATCCCAACTTTCCCTGAGAACATCGCCAACAATGTTGAAAAAAAAGTGACGAACCAGTACCACATCATGGCTTGATTGATGGGCGTTTCTCGTACAATACCCACCTCTTTTCTCAATGCCATACGAAACATCCATGTCAAACAGACCAATGTAAGCAGGATGTCATCCAGTCTCAAGGTTACACCGCGAGATTCTGTCGTATCCACCTTACCCATAGCCAAATCAGCTTCACTATGCCCACCAAAGGTCAATTCTGGCGATAATAAGGTGGATAAAACAAGCAAATACAGTGTCAACTCGACACTGGTAAATGAGACCACAAGCATCATGGCAGCACCCAATAACATCATGGGACCTTTCACCAAACTTGGATCAAACATATAGGCTGCTGCCAACAATAAAATACTGAGCAATAGTGTCAGCACCACCACTGGTGGAAAGGGGACCTTCATCGTTCCTAGGCTCAGTTCTCACTCCCAGACTTTATGCGGTGCGTATCCATCGGTTGGTAACTATCATTGTATGTTGGCTTCATATTCGCAGAACAACTACGCACCAAGACCAAACCCAAAGCAATGAGCAAGCATAAAACAAACAAGACCAATATTTGGCGAAGGACTGCTTTTCTGCGTTGGGAACGCTGATATTTCTTCGGCATCAATCATCCCCTTTATGCAATATTTTTGACAGCATCAACCATACATTTTGCCCCCATTGCTTGACCTTCGATTGATAGCGAAGCCAAATACTACGCTGTCCTTGTTCATGCTCACCATAAGCATAAGCATAGTAACGATCCATTTTATACGTCGCATAATCGGGTGATAAATCACCTCGCACACCGTTCAATACGACGCCTATGACACTTCCACCCACATTCTCAATATTCATTTTCACACGTTTAAGCGCGCCACGCACCACAGAGCCAATATGATAGACCAACAAAACACCATCCACTTTTGAGGCAATCACCGTGGCATCGGTGGTATGTAACAATGGCGGCATATCAATAATCACCATATCATATTCTTCACGTGCTTCATTTAAAATCGTATCCATCATGGGGGAACCAAGTAAATCAGGCGGGTTTGCATTCACATGGCCACATGCCAGAATATCCAGTTGATCCAAGCCAGGTGTCATCAGTGCTTGATCAATCCCCATATCACCCAACATCACATCTGAGAAACGATTGGTGGCTTCTTGCCAACTTAATTGCCCCAACAAGGCTTCGCTCAATCCTGGCACACGTTTTAAACCAAAGGTATGATGCTGCATGGGTTTACGTAAATCAGCATCAATCAACAAAACCCGTGCGCCTTGTTGCGCAACCACCACACTTAGATTGGCCGCAATTGTACTTTTACCTTCTTTCACGGTTGAGCTGGTCACCAGAATCACCCGCTGCTGCCCTGTTTGGGAAAATAACAAATTGGTACGCAAGCTTCGATAAGCCTCGGCAATCGTCGAGGGCGGTGAAAAATGACTCACCAAACGCAACTGCCGCTCCAGTGCCGCTCCACTCGTCATCAAACCTTCCACGCCTGAAAACAACTCAATGGCTTCATCATGCTCAATATGCGGCACAAAACCAATCACCGATACATCAAGAAAAGCCTCCACTTCTTCAATCGTACCCACCGAACTATCCATGGATTCACGCACCAAAGAGACCACCAAACCCAGTACCAGACCAAGAATCACACCCGCTATCGCAGTTTGAGAAATTTTAACAGGGTTGATACGAACTTGGGATACCATCGCAGGGCGAACCAAAGAGACTTCTTGAATCTTTTCCGACTCTTTAATCAACACCTCCTGATACTTTTTCTCCAACATCGAAAACAATTCTTCATTGGTTTTCACGCCGCGTTGCAAACGCATGAGATCCAACCCTTGTCCTGGCACACCCTCATATTTTTTTTTGGTTGACACAATACTATCTTGAATATCTTGAATACGTTGCTGTGTTAACTCCAATTGCTTGGCAAGCTCATCGAGCATACTGGATAAAATATCTTTGGCTTGTAGCCGTAACTCTTGAATTTGAGGGTGTTCATCGGTGTAATTGGTTGAGAGTTCCGTATGTTTTAGAGCCATTTCAACCAAACGTTTGTTCAACTCATCAAAGTATGCACTCACATTCCCTGAAACAGACACAGCCTTATAATCCCATTCACCCTGACCCACTCGAATGTTCAGCTGTTTTAAGGCAAATTTTAAATCACTCAAATGAGCTGTCGATTGGCGATATTCTTGATCCAAATCACCAATAATTCGGGACATCACCGTACTATTCATACTGGATGCAGTTAAATGGTGTTTTTGTCGATAATTTCTCGCCGATTCTTCAGCATTTCTCAAGCGATCCCCAACCACCACCAATTGCTGTTCAATAAACTTCTTCGCTTCAAAGACTTTTTTATTTTTGTCCTCAATATTAAAAGTTTGAAACTCATCGGCCACAGCTTGGGCCAAATCCCGAGCATATACAGCACTTACCGATGTTACCGAAATTTGAATAATGCCTGTATCTCCATCTTGCGAGGCGCTCACACTGTCTTTCAAATCCAAGACATCATCCACATAGTCCGCATTGGCACGAATCTCTTCACTGGTCAATGCTTTCGGAATCATGCCGATACGTTGCGCAACCCGCTCCATCAAAGCATACGATTGCAACAACACCAATTGTGTCTTCATGTCATTCAATCTTTGATGGGAATTACCACCTGCAAAAAATGCCGCAACATTTAAGGTGGGTTCAATTTTGATGGATGCGCTGGAACTATACAACGCTGGCGGTTGATTCATCCATGTAAACAATGCACTAAACACGCCGATGGACAAAGAACAAAATATAATAATCCAACGTCGGCGAAGAATAACCTGCCAGTATTCTTCAAGATTCAACTCATAACTTTGTGTGGTGTTGATTTGAGCCATTAAGGTTTACCTGTTTTCACAAGGTTCGATAAAGTTTGAAAACTTTGAATAGCATATGAAGGCTGTGCCAATAAACTAAATGTAGGCAACAAATCTCTGATAAAAACATTCCAATTCACCATTCTGCGTGTTGGAATTAAAATCACATCTTTATCACGTAAGCTTAAATTTTGTGATAAATCACCCTTTTCCAAAAAACGGGTAAAGTTGATGGGTAAAATAAGTGGTTTATCACGATTGGCTCGTAATACACGAATATCCGATAAATAAGCACCCGCTGTACTGCCGCCACTTTTGGATAATGCCTCTAAAAAATTTATGTCCCCCACAAACTCAACAATACCTGGTTTCCTGACTGCTCCCAATACAAAAACGCGGCGTTTGGATTGTGCCAATGACGGCACAAAAATAGTATCACCATCATCCAACACCGCATTTTCCTTCCAGTCACCCTGCTTAATCGCTTTGTCTAAGTTTAGAACCACTGTTTTACCATCACGTAAAATTTGTACTTTGGTTAAATCCGCATCTTTTCCAGGTCCTCCAGCTCTTGAAAGAAAATTCACCAATGTTTCTTTACCTTTTAGAAAGTAAGTACCTGGACCTGTGGGTTGACGTGTCAAATTTTGCACTTCGCCAAAAATACTCACAACTTTACTTCGTGCTTTCAAAACCATGACATCCACACGCGGTTTACGTTCAAATCTTTTCAACATTTCTGTCACGTTCGCATCCACTTCACGTGGTGTCAGCCCAGCAACCTTTAAAGCAGCTTGATAGGGTAACGATACCGTCCCATCCACTTGCACCGTAACTTTGTACTCTTTGCTTTTGGCGCCCTGCCAAAAAGTAATGGATAATTGATCACCATTGCCAACCCGATATTCAGGCGAGCCATCAATCGTGCGAAACACTTTATTTTCATCCACATGAAACAAATCACTCTGCTGTTCACCATGTTGAGATTGGGGCAAACGAACCTGATGAATCCGATAAGCTTGGATAGACACACTGCGATTCTCCTTCAAGACCTCAGGCGAATCACCCTGACGCAATGGATGATCGGCTCCCAAAACTTGAATCGAAGCTGCCGCCAAGGGTACACCTTGCGTATGCAACCACCCGACCACAGATTCAGCACGCGCTTGCGACAAAGCTCGGTTATTTGGATAGACCTCCGAATGAATGGGGCGAATATCAGCACGCCCTGCCAATTCAAAGTGAAAACCTGACATATCACCCAGTTTTTTCTGCCATGCTCTCAAATCATCCAATGCCATGACATTGAGTTTCGCCTGCCCTGAATCAAAGAAAATAATATGTTTATCGCCTGTTTTTTCACCTTGAAAGGTTTTAACAGGTCGCCGCTTTACTTTTTTCGCTGACCAAACTTCGGCACCACCATCGGCTCGAACGGCAGCAATCGCCAAAGTACCATCATGACGCATATCACCCAAATCTAAGCCATAATAAACACCATAGTTCGGAACCAAACCTTTTTGTTGCAAAAACGAACCAAAACGCCAATGCCATACGCCCAAGCCTTGCCCATCACGGGATGAAGCAAACAATTCCCTCGACCCATCACCATCAAAATCACCGACACGAACATCACCCCAAGTTCCCGTAGATGTGATGGACTCACGCTCCCAATCACCATGATTGCCAAGCCATAAACGGATACCTTGTTGATAAAGACCCGCCACAATATCCAACTGCCCATCCCCATTCACATCCGCAACCGTCACACTTTCTGCATCCGCTTCTGCAGGCAGAGCTTTGGGCTCCCAGCGTGCTGCCCCATCACCATACCAAATCTGCACACCACCCGACTCTATCCAATCTTGACCACCATCGACCGAGGCCCCCAAACCGCCACGACGTGACGCAATAATATCCATATCACCATCACCATTCACATCCGCAACCGTCACACCTGTAAAATAACCCGACACCATAGGCCCCACTGCATCAAACCAGCCACCTCGCGCATCGTTAAGTAACACATAGATTCCACCATCTTTTTCACTATCGAATTTTGCAGCAACGATATCCAACCAGCCGTCATGGTTAAGATCCACCAAAGATACTGCATGAAATAAACCTGAAATCACAGGCGATGCCAACAATGTCCATGTATGTTTTTTAACATTCATTTCCCAAATCTGCAAGCCTTTTTGATCGCCTTCCCCACCGATTAACACATCAAGTTGCCCATTATCATTCACATCGCCCACCGCAAAATCTCGCGGTTGCATGCTACTCATGGGGCCATCTTCAACCCGCCAATGCCCTGCACCATCGCCCCACTCGACATGAAATCCATCCACAGATTTACGCCCACCCACCAACAAATCCAAAAAACCATCTTGATTTAAATCAACCCAATGAATAGCGCGTGATTCTACAATGCGCTGGGGACCAACATTATGCAACTGATAATGAGGTAAACTTACATCATGAGATGAAAGTGGCATGGTCGGCATTGGAACCACAGTACGGCACCCTGAAGAGCTTAGCATCCCCAGTAATAACAATAGCGTCAGTATATATCGCATAAAACCATTCATACCATGCACTAGAATGTTTTCCATCAGCTTTGTCAAATTCATCGCTTTATTTTTCATCTTCTTTTAATCAAAGCTTTCATACCGCCGCAATGGAAGCTTACCCAAGCTATTATTTCATGTTAAGCTCTCGCGTTAGCATGGTACTTTGACTCAATTCAACATAGCAACACGCACGCTAAATAGATAAAGGGGACGATGACATTGAACATCAATTCATACTTTCACTTTATCCTTTATCATTAAGCATTAAGCATAGCTAATCATGTACCTTAAACATTGGAATCTAAGTCAATTTCCTTTTGAAAATGTTCCCAATGAACATTTTTTCTTTGAATCACAAGCACATCGTATTTTATTGGAAGATTTGCATGATGCAATCAGTCGTCAAAAAGGTGCCATTGCACTCACGGGTGGCATCGGCTGCGGCAAATCTACCATCACCCAGCGTGTCTTACTTGCCCTTCCTGAAGACCGTTTCGATATTGCCCTCATTACCTATTCACGACTCACACCTGTCGAAATGCTGTTGGAGGTTTGTCAGCAACTGGATATTGCCACCGAACGACAAGATAGAAACAACCTTTTACGCAGTCTACAAGCCCACCTTGCACACAATGCAAAGACAGAAAAACACACCGTTGTATGCATCGATGAAGCTCAAAGTATTCCATCTCTGGCAACATTTGAAGAATTACGCCTGTTGCTTAACTTCCAACTGGGTGGACATTTCCTCATGACTTTGGTCTTTGTTGGACAACCTGAACTGCAACGTAAAATTGCCAAGCTCCCACAACTCCAGCAACGCATCGCCCTAAATTTGAGCATTGGGCAGATGAGCCCCGAAGATAGTATGCGCTACGTTTTGCATCGTTTGCGCGCAGCAGGATCGAAGCGACCTATACTGACGCGACAAGCGGTTGTTCTTGTTCACAAACACACCCAAGGCATTCCACGCCGAATCAACCACCTCATGGATCGCTGCTTATTGATTGGCATGCGCAACCAATGCAAACTCATCAACAGCCAACTTATTTCCGCTGTCATTCAAAGGTATCCATCTTAAAATGACCAAATACATTGATTTACTACGCGCCCACCGCCAATCATCAAACCCAAACGCCTCTGCCCCTTTGCTCACACCCAACCGTGAAGATGTCAATCTTAACCTACCCGATGAAACATGCGATGATGTCATCATCGAAACGCCTTTTCTCAGCCATGAGTTCAAGGACTTGATTGACGAAGAAAACTTGAATCCAAGTACCAAAGCAACCCATTCCAAGCCAAGCACAGATGTTTCGAGCCACACAGAAGCTGAACATCAAACCCATCACTTCAAAAATACACCATGGTTACGCCAATGTATTCGACATATTCAATCCGTTTTTGAACGCGCCGAACAAAACCAGGCATGTGATTTTTCAGCTTTATCCCAACATATTCAACATTTATTATCCCAACTTCAAAACGATCATGAACAACAAATTATGGATAGCTTAGAGCTCAATATCTCTCAACAGACCCAACACATCCGAGAACGCCATAGCAGCTTGGGTGGGCTGATCCAGAAGTCCATTCTCATGATGCTTTACACCATCAAAACAGGGCAACGTTTAAAATTATCCACCACTGACTTACATATTCATACCTTTGCAGCCATGTTACACCACATTGGCATGGCGCAAATTCCCAAGGAAATTCGTAACAAGAAAGAGCGGCTGACGAAAAAAGAACTCAAAGAAATCCATCAGGCTCCTAGGCTTGGGTTTGAATATTTAAAAACATCCAATATTGATGATAATATTATTTTAGATGCCTGTTTGTTCGCCAATGAACGTTATGATGGAAGTGGTGCCACAGGCTTGTCGGGATCAAACATTGCATGGAGTGCTCGACTCACGGGTGTACTTTCCATGTTTGAGGCATTGATTCACTACCGTCCTTATCGCAACCGCCTATTACCTCGGGATGCCATCCGTGAAATGGTCAAAAACCATAAGAAATCCTTTGACCCTGATATGCTAAAAGCGTTGATTGAATCCATTTCATTGTACCCCATCGGCACTTATAGCCAACTCAACACAGGTGAAATTGGTTTGGTCACCCATATTCACCCCTATCGACCTTTGCGCCCCGTGGTTGAAATTCGTATGGATCGACACGGCAATCCCATACCACCACGCAAAATCGATTTAACCACCCAACCCAACCTCACGGTTGAACGCTGCATGTACGAAGAGACAACCTTGGCGTTATCCAACAAACAGCATGAATAACACACTTGAATTCAGGTCAACGCTTACCCGAACTACCAAAACCACCCACACCGCGTTGTGTTTCATCCAATGTATTGACAGTCTGAAAATCAGCTTGCACAAAGCTTGCAATCACCATTTGAGCAATACGATCACCCCGCTGAACCACAAACGGCTTGCAACCATGATTTATAAGGATCACACCGACCTCACCACGGTAGTCCGCATCAATGGTACCAGGGCTATTTAAGACTGTTATACCATGTTTGAATGCCAAACCCGAACGCGGACGGATTTGTGCCTCAAATCCCACCGACAAAGCCATCGCAAAACCTGTCGGAATCAATTGGTACTCACCCGCTTCAAGGACAACATCTTGCTCAATGGCAGCGCGAAGATCTGCACCTGCTGCCAGCGCGCTGGCATAAAAAGGAATGTCCAAGCCTTCCCCGTGTGGCAAAATCTGAATGTCCACGATTGTACGTTGATTTTGTTTCATCATAACGCCATCACCTTCTGAATGATTTGCTGGGCAAATTGAGATTTATGTGCGGCTTTAAGTGCCACGGTTTGATCCGCTGTAACCCACCAACCCGATGATCTAGACAGCCCCATATTGCTCACATCGTTGGCAACAATGGCATCCACAGCTTTACGTTGCAGCTTATCTTTGGCATAGCCGATGTGATTCTGACTTTCTGCCGCAAAGGCAACCACTGTTTTGGGTCGATGTGGCATCATGGCAATATGCGCGACGACATCAGGATTTGAAACCATCTCAACCATCATGGATGATATATTTTGTCGCTTGATTTTTTCCTTTGGAGATACTGCAAAACGAAAGTCACTGACTGCCGCCGTCGCTATAAACACATCGCTATCTTGCGCTGCTTTTTCACATGCTACCAACATCTCTAAACCTGTTTCAACATTGACACGTTGTACACCAGCAGGTGTCTCTGGCGTGCCGACACCTGCAATCAAACAGACATCAGCGCCCCATGCTTCTGCCCACCTTGCCAAATAAGCCCCCAACGTTCCCGATGCACGATTGCTTAATGTACGCACGGCATCCCATGATTCCACGGTTGGCCCAGCATTGATCACCCATCGTTGCCCTTGTAAACAGGGTGAGTGCAATAAAGGTAAAAGCGCATCCACGATCACATTCAAATCAGGCAAACGACCCGCTCCCTGTTCTCCACATGCCAATATACCGGGTACGGGTGGTAAGATTTGCATATTTTTCTGCTTCAAATATGCCACATTCTTTTGTGTGGATGCTGATTGCCACATCGAAACATTCATTGCAGGAGCAATCAATATAGGCTGCTCACATACCTGCATCATGGTGGTCAATAAATCATCGGCGATACCATGCGCTAATTTCGCCAAAATATTGGATGTGGCAGGTGCAAGCACCACCACATCTGCCCAGCGTGCCAATTGAATATGCCCCATTTCTCGTTCATCCGTGAGGTTAAACAATGCCGTGTGGACTTTTTCACCCGTCAAAGCTTCAAATGTTAAGGGGGTCACAAATTGACAAGCCGCATTTGTCATCACGCAACGAACCTTTGCCCCCTGTTTGATGAGCATACGTGCCAACTCTGCTACGCGATAAACCGCAATGCCGCCAGTCACACCCAATAAAACTTTTTTCCCTTTCAGCATTTATGCTTTTTCTTGCAAGGCTTTGAGTGTTTCCAATACATTCGCCACATGCTCTTTTACCCGAACTTTCCGCCAAATATATGCGACTTTACCCTCGGGGTTAATGATAAATGTTGAGCGTTCAATGCCCATATATTCTTTGCCATAATTCTTTTTGAGTTGCAATACATCAAAGGCTTTGCATAAGGCTTCTTCCACATCGGAAATCAAAGGGAAATTCAGACTTTGTTTGTTGGTAAAGTTGCTGTGTGACTTCACTGAATCACGGCTCACACCCACGATTTTTGCATCAGCGCCCGCAAAATCAGGTAGAGCATCACGAAATTCACATGATTCAGTCGTGCAGCCTGATGTACTATCTTTGGGGTAAAAATAAACAATCACCCACTCACCTTTGTAAGCTGACAGTGCCAGTTCACCTTCAGGCCATGTTGGTAACACTATTTCGGGGACATCATCGCCCACATTCAAATCATAATCGCTCATCACAGACTCCTTTGTTATCCAACTTACCGTAAACCCCCGTCCTTCAGGTCGAGGATATAAGGTAATACGTATAATATTTGACAGTCTCAATATATTTCACACACTTGCCAGTGTCATTAAACGACCTACCGTGGGTCTCACGGGAAGTAACGCTTGTGGAAATATGAGCAGTCATTAGACACTCAGCCCAAGAATCCTCTTGCTTTAGCTGGAGGAGTGTCAAGCTTGCGCCAAACGTAACCGAAGGAAGGCTTTTATGCAGCAAGCACCCCTAAAATTTCAACAGCAGTCTATTTTTTTAGCCGAACCCCGAGGTTTTTGTGCAGGCGTGGATCGCGCCATTGAAATTGTGGAAAAGGCTATTGAAGTCTATGGCGCACCCGTATATGTCCGACATGAAATCGTCCATAATCGTCATGTTGTTGATAACTTAAAAGCCAAAGGTGCTATTTTCATTGATGCTGTTAGCGATGCTCCTGATGGTGCTTTGCTTATTTTTTCGGCACATGGTGTGAGTAAGGCCGTGCAAAAAAAGGCACAGAACCGTGATTTACGCGTCATTGATGCCACATGCCCTTTGGTCACCAAAGTTCACTTGGAATTGCTTCGTCATTATGCTGCTGGTGATCAGGTCATTTTGATTGGTCATGCAGGACACCCTGAAGTCGAAGGCACCATGGGGCAGGCTCCAGACGGCGCTGTTTTGTTGGTCTCGACAACGCAAGATATTGCGAATTTAACCGTCACAAACCCTGATAAACTTGCGTTTGTGACCCAAACCACACTCAGCATCGATGACACCAAGGATGTGATTGTAGCTTTACAGCAGCGCTTCCCTAACATTTCAGCCCCCAAACGCGAAGATATTTGTTATGCCACAAGCAATCGGCAAACAGCAGTCAAAGCTTTGGTAGAAAAAAGCGACCTTGTCTTTGTGATTGGTTCTAAAAATTCATCCAATAGCAATCGCTTGCGTGAAGTTGCGGAACGCTGTCAAACTCCTGCTTATTTGATTGATGATGAACATGATATTGATGTACAGTGGTTAGAAGGAAAACAGCATATTGGCATCACTGCAGGCGCATCAGCACCTGAAGAGTTGGTTCAACAAGTTGTTAATTTTATAAAAATGAAGAATAAAAATAATAGCCAAGTCCACCACCTCAAAACAGTGAATGAAAATGTATCTTTTAGTTTACCAGTCGAGTTGCGTGAAAATGATTTGAAATCAGATGATTAAAAAACGCATTGCCATTGCGCGACAACCGTCTGTCATGCGCACAGCCAGTAAATTTGCGCTGATTGTTGGCCCTATATTGGTTGTCATTAACCACGGTGATACCATTTTAGCAGGAGAGATGACAACATCTGACTGGTTAAAATCCGCTCTCACAATGTTTGTGCCTTATACCGTTTCTACACTCTCCAGCATCAGTGCTTATTTATCCACCGCACCGTAAAACCTCGTCCTTCAGGTCGAGGATATAAGGTGCATCTTCACTGGTCAGGCGTATTTTGCTGTTTGATGTATTGCTTCACAATCTCAATTGGCGCACCGCCGCATGAAGCTGCAAAATAGGATGGTGATCAAAGTACGCCTTTCCAATAAATACGCTTGAATCG
>NVWS02000023.1 GCA_002746295.2 Zetaproteobacteria bacterium | reverse complement strand
TGAGCGTGACCATGTGCATTTGTTGGTGAATTACCCACCCAAAGTATCTATTTCAAAGTTGGTCAATAGCTTCAAAGGTGCTTCAAGCAGGGTGATGCGTAAAAACAATGAACGATTCAAGCGTATTTATTGGAAAGGCGTACTTTGATCACCATCCTATTTTGCAGCTTCATGCGGCGGTGCGCCAATTGAGATTGTGAAGCAATACATCAAACAGCAAAATACGCCTGACCAGTAAAGATGCACCTTATATCTTCGACCTGAAGGACGAGGTTTTACGGGGCGGTGGATAAAAATGTTGATTCCATAGACTGCCTCACCATGAATAAGAGTCAAAACATGGGAAAATATGTGTAAGTATGATTTTTGAAGGCGTATATGGATGCATGGGTGTTGATTTCTTTGGCTTTACTGACTAAAAAAGTAGTATTTTCAGGGAGTGAAACCATGTAGATATTAAATGAAATAGTTACCCATTGCCGATGGTCAAACAGTGGCTTAGCCCTTTGAAGTAAATGTTGGGTGATTCAACTTTCCAAATAGGATAAAAGCATATCGCGTGATATTTCTTGTGCGCCCATGCTGGCAAGATGTTCAGTATAAAACTGGCAATCAATGAGTTTCCAATGGGATGATTTGGCCTGTGTCACCATAGTGTGCATCGCCATTTTTGAGCCATCACGTTGTCGACTAAACATAGATTCTGCAAAAAAAACTTGCGCTTGAAGAACACCATACAAGCCGCCGATTAAATCATCACCTTGCCAGACTTCAAAGGAATGAGCATGTCCCAGATGATGCAAGTGAATATAGGCAGCAATCATGTCGGGTAATAGCCATGGGTTATGATCTTCATCGCCGCGTGGTTCGGCACATGCGTGAATGACGGCAGAGAAATCGGCATTATGGGTGAAGCGATAACGAGCTTGGCGCAAACGGCGAGTCAATCGTCGAGAGCAATAAAAATGTTCAGGGAATAGCACCATGCGAGGATCAGGACTCCACCATAAAATAGGTTGTCCTTCGCTATAAAAAGGGAAAATTGCCTGTTGATAAGCGGAACATAGGGTGTCTGCTTGTAGATTTCCACCATAACAAAGTAGCCCGTCTTTGTTGGCTTGCTTGGGGCAGGGAAACATAGAGGCTCTCAATACAAGTTACCATCGCCCTTCGGGTTGGCGATTGGCTTTCAACATGCTTTGAATGTGCTGACCTAGTTTTTCAAAATCAACGGGTTTACTTAAAATTTTAGAACCTTCGATTTGTTGCTGACTACCCAAAACTTGAGATTTATCATATCCAGTGACAAAAATAACAGGCAATGTTGGATTGAGGGTACGCATTGCTTGGGCAAGATCAGAACCACCGCCATGCGGCATCACAGCATCCAAAATAACCAAGGATATATCGTGTTGATGCTCACTAAACAATGTCTTTGCCTGCAAACCATCTTTGGCTAAAATAATTTTATAGCCCAAAGATTCCAACACTTCTGACATAATATCACGCACATAAGTTTCATCATCTGCAAGTAGAATGATTTCACCATGGGCTTCTAAGGCTTCTAGTATTTCAACGGGTTCTTCCTCCTTTGCGTCAACCAATGGGAAATAAAGATGAAAGCTTGTTCCACTCTCCATGTCGCTGTTGACTTGTATGATACCTTGATGGCTTTGTATCGCGCCATAGACCATGGATAAACCCAGACCCGTGCCTTTTCCAACTGCTTTGGTGGTGAAAAATGGGTCAAAAAGTTTATCTATGTGTTTCTGTGAAATGCCATAGCCATTGTCTGTGATGGTTAAATGGGCAAACTCCTTATCCTTGGCTTCTGGAAAAGAACGAATAAATGCGGGGTTGGGCATATATTTACCTAATTTTAAGTGAATCAATGGTTCAGGACTGTTTTCTACGGCATCGCGCGCATTATTTAGAAGGTGCAATAGCACTTGTTGTAACTGCGATGTATCACCGCGAATCATCAAATGTTCTTTAGAAATTTCATCCAATAATTGGATGTTTTCGGGGATGCTTACACGCACCAGTTTTAAAGCGTGATGTAAAAAATCTTGTAGGGATAAGGTATGCATTTTCACAATATCTTTGCGCGCAAATGCCAGTAATTGAGAAATCATTCCGGCAGCTTGTTGGCTCAAGGTTTCAATATGTGATATTTTTTGAATGGATTCATTCAACCGATGCTGATAAATGCGTTTTTTTGCAAGATACATACTACCCGTAATCCCTGCTAAAATGTTATTAAAATCATGGGCGATTCCTCCCACCAGTACACCAATGGATTCCATTTTTTGAGCTTGGCGAAGGTCTTCCTCCAGTGCATGTTGTTCGCTAACATCTTTTTGAATGGCGATGTAATGACTCAACACGCCATCATCAAAAATAGGCGAAATATTCATAAATACGGGATAAAGTGAGCCATCTTTGCGACGGTTGACCAATTCACCTTCCCACTTTTCTCCTGCTTTTACTTTAGCCCACATTTGTTGATAAAAAGGTGTGGATTGCACACTGCTATTGGATAAAAAACCAGGTGTTTTCCCTAGAGCTTCATCTTTACTGTAAGCGCTCATTTGGCAAAAAGCTGCATTCACATATTCAATGATGCCATGATTGTTTGTAATCATGATGGATTCACCCGCATGATCAATGGCATGGTACATTCTTTTCAATGTTTTTTCTCGAACATCAATATCGTGCATCATGGTATTAAAGGATGATGTAAGTAGATCAAGTTCTTGGTAACGTGAGGGTTGTGCTTGTTGCGTATAATCACCTTTGGCTGCACGCTTCATAATCACGACCAAATCCGTAATAGGATCCAACAAATGTTTGGTTAAAAATATACCTATCACAGCAAATAGGATATGTAAGATGAAGATAATCAGGGTTAATATCGTTAGTTTATGAAATATCGGTTTGGATATGGATGATGCAGGTATCTCGGAAATAATTTCCCATTCCAAGCCTGGAACCAAGGAAGAAATAGCAAAAACTTGGGTGTTTTCAAAGCCCAAAAAGGATTTATGTTTATTCCATGGTTTATTTGCCAAAAGATCACGCACAATGGCATGGTCGGATAATAAATCACCTTGTGAATGTAAACTTCTTGGTTCAGCATGAATCAATGACCCACGACCATTGAGTAGATAAATATTCGATGCATGCGTGTGCGTGGAAAACATGATGGGTTGCCAAAAAGCATGAATATTGATGGTACTCACCATCACAGCAATGACCTTTGTTTGCATAATAATGGGGACAGAAATGACAAACTCGTAATCACCATCTTGAAGCCTTTGTGGCGAACCTAGAAAGGTTCGTTGATGCATGGGTATCACAAAACTTGGGCTATGCTGGTTTAACACTGCAATACTATGGTGGTTGTGTATGGCAGAAGTGATCACCTTAGCATTTGTATCATAAAGGGTGGTTGTATTCACCATGGGTTCGCGGATGCCAATTTTTTGAATCAATACTTGAATAGCCAGAATATTTTTTTGTTGCAAAAAATAAGCAATAGGATCAGATTTATTGTATAAAACCGTTTCTAATCGCTCTGCTTCTAAGGATAGACGCGTGGATAATTGAGTATGATAAATGTCTTCTTTTAACATCGCGCTTTCTAATAGTAGATCGTGTGCTTGGCCGCTTAACCAGATGGATAACACCAATGCTGGTAGGATGGAGGCCAACGCAATAATGGCATACCAAGCAGCCTTTAATGGTAATTTGATATGAAATATATGCATCACCATCGGGCTTGTGTGGATACCTTTAAAATAAAACGCTGATCTGTATATTGCTTTAAATCCTTGGGAATATCTTTCCATAAGCCCATCTCAACCATGTATTTTGCCATGGATAAAATATATTGATCTGATGGAATCATATTATGAAAATCAATCCAATCGGGCGGCGTAGTTAAGACTTTCTCAAAAACTTCGGCGGATGCACCTGTATAATCTTCGCCTATGATAGCGGCTTGATGCGGGTGTTGTTCAATAAATGTACCCGATTTTTTCAATGCTGAAATAAATGCTTGTAATTGTTTGGGATGTTTTTCAATGAAAGCATTGGATACCAATAACACATGATCCATATGATTTTTCCATATCTTTGGAGAAATAGAAGCCAGCCAACCCACGTCCAAAGACATAGAGCGGTTACCTTCAGGCTCGCCCACTATAAAGCCATCAATTTCCCCGCGTTGAAGAGAACGAATCATATCACGGGGTGGCATGTCGATGACTTTGACATCTGTGTACGGTACAGCATGTTGTTTTAATGTTAAATAGAGCAAGACATGATGTTGGGAATAAATATGGGGAACAGCAATCACTGCATTTTTTCCTTTTAATTCAGAAATACTGTGATATTTTTTAGATAATACAAAACCATTACCATTGCGATCTGCCATCATCACAATTTTTGCAGGTAAACCTTCACGAATCAGCTTCATCGCAAGTGGTGAAAGGATAAATGTACCTGCCATTTTGCCAGATTTCATATCACGGACAACTTGCTTCCAATCATGATTTTGTATGCTTTTTAAACGAAAGGTTTTTAAATCATCCTGATACATATTCTCAACGATAGCCAAGGAAAGATGACCACCACAAATCAAACGACCAATATTGACTTCTGGTTTCAGTTGTTTTGTTACGCCATGATTTTCATCACCAAAACTGCAAGCTGCGAGTAACCCTGCAATAATCAAGCTTATAATCCAACGAATCCACAGCATACGAATAAGCTCCCAGATAAAATGTGCCGAAGTTTCGTAGTATTGTAAAGCTCCATGTCATTTCAACCCCAATGATTACATGCTACATGCAGTGTTTATCGTCGATCAAATATGGATTACTTGGCATCAAGAGCTGAATGGTTAAAATCCACCGCCTTTGATGAAAAGGAGTGTTCGATGTCATCCATTCAAATGCGTGGTACAACGATTTGCGCAGTTCGACGAGAAAATGAAGTCACCATTGCGGGTGATGGGCAAGTCACACTGGGCGACACTGTGATGAAACATGGTGCGAAGAAAGTACGCAAAATTCGCAATGGTGAAATTATTATTGGTTTTGCAGGTTCAACGGCGGATGCCATGAGTCTTTTTGAGATGTTTGAAGCCAAACTTGATGAACATGCGGGCAATTTGACCCGTGCTGCGGTGGGGCTTGCCAAAGAATGGCGTACCGATAAATACCTCAAAAAACTCGAAGCCATGATGATTGTTGCCGATGTGACACGCACCTTGATTATTTCAGGAAATGGTGATGTATTGGAGCCTGATGCAGGGGTTGCAGCGATTGGTTCGGGTGGTAATTATGCTAAATCAGCAGCCATTGCTTTATTGCGTCACAGCGAACATAGCCCCAGAGATGTGGCAACCTATGCTATGCAAGTGGCAGCGGAAACCTGCATTTACACCAACACATCCTTTACCATTGAATCTTTGGAGGCTTCATCGTGAATAAAGTTTTGACCCCACGCCAAACCGTATCGGAACTCGATCGCTATATTATTGGGCAAGGAGATGCCAAACGTGCGGTAGCGGTGGCATTGCGCAATCGTTGGAGAAGGCAACAGGTGGATTCTCCGATGCGTGAAGAAATCACGCCCAAAAACATTTTAATGATTGGTCCCACAGGTGTCGGTAAAACAGAAATTGCGCGTCGTTTAGCCACGCTTGCCAACGCCCCCTTTGTAAAGGTAGAAGCCACCAAATATACCGAAGTGGGCTATGTTGGACGGGATGTGGAATCTATTATTCGTGATTTATTGGATACATCCATCAAAATGGTGCGTGAGGAACATTTGGTTCAGGTGAAGAAAAAAGCAGAGCTTTCGGCTGAAGAAAAGCTTCTGGATATTTTAATTCCTCATACCGTTGAACCTTCAGCACCTGTGGATGCAGAGCGTCAATCGGGGCAACGCAGCTCGCGTGAGAAAATGCGGCATAAATTGCGTTTGGGTGAGTTGGACAACCGACAAGTGGATATTGATGTGCATGAAACCTCATCTATTTCTTCGATGCAAATTTTCCCGCAACAAGATGGCGGTGAGATGGACAATAATTTGCAAGACATGTTGGGAAACTTGATGGGCGGTAAAAGCAAGAAAAAACGCATGACTGTGGATGATGCTCGTAAAGTGTTGCAGCAGCAGGAAGCCGACGACTTGTTGGATATGGATCGGGTGAAGGAAGAAGCCATTGAACGGGCTGAAAATTCGGGCATCGTATTTTTGGATGAGATGGATAAAATTACCCATCGTGAAGGCAAAGATGGCAATGTGTCACGTGAAGGCGTGCAACGTGATTTGTTACCCTTGGTGGAAGGAACGACGGTGAATACCCGTCAAGGCACAGTCAAAACCGATCATATTCTATTCATTGCTTCGGGTGCATTTCATTTGTCCAAACCTTCGGATTTGATTCCTGAGTTACAGGGACGGTTTCCGATACGCGTACATTTGAATGCACTGACTGAAAATGATTTTCGACGTATTTTGGTGGAACCTGAAGCCGCATTGAGCAAACAATATGCTCATTTATTGGATACAGAAGGCGTTGAAGTCATTTTTAATGAAGATGGCATTGCTGAAATCGCGCGTATTGCCGTACAAGTCAATGAAAAAACAGAAAATATTGGTGCGCGTCGCTTACATACATTGCTGGAGCATGTGCTGGAAGATATGAATTTTAATGCTTCTGAATGCGAGGGTTTGACATTGCATGTGGATGCCAAATATGTGCAGCAGCAGTTGGGGGAAATAGCTGAAAGTGAAGATTTATCGCGTTATATTTTGTAACTGATGTTACGCGAAAGAAACAACCACAGAGACACAAAGAAAAGCATTTAAAGTCGTGAGTCAATCTAGTTTTCATGCTTCTCTCTGGCAACGGTTTTTAGGTATACATTCCCACCGAGGACGGTGGGAACGAGAAAGATTATCTTCGAAGATTTAAAAAATCGGTGTTTTGAGCTTAACTTAATGGCAGTGATGCTCTTGCGTGGGGATTCATACCTTTGAAAGTAACGCCTATTCTTCATTAAGTGCGTAACATCAGATGATAAGTTATCCAATGAACCTATGCTTTCTCGCGCCCCTTCCTCAAAATTCACCAACTTGTCATCCCCCAAATCTTTTATCGGGGGTGACGATTGGATGATCGAAGTGGTAGTTTCATGCTTAAACCATCATAGAAAGATTGCTTGCCATGATAAGCAGTGCGTGTATTTCCCCTTTCATCATCGCCTTCTTTTTTTGTATATACTTTAAATCAATAATAAGACTACCACATATCCGCCCACCATCAGCCAGACAAATAAAATCATGGCAAGAATAAAGGGGGTGATACCCACACCCTTGAGCTTATCAAGACTGGTTTCCATGCCCAGTGCTGTCATCGCCATGGTGAGCAGGAATTGATCGGTATGTTGCAAAACAACGACCCATGATGCTGGCAGTAGCTGCAATGAATTGAAGCCAACAACAGCTAAGAATCCTAAAGCAAACCAAGGTATGGTTAGCTTTGCCTTGGAATCTTGCGCTTCAACATTGCCATACTTATGCCACCACCAGCCGACAAACAATAGGGCGGGAACAAGCAACATCACACGGGTCATCTTCACAATCACCGCATCATTGCTCACGGTTTGACCTATATCACTTGCCGCTCCCACAACTTGGGCCACTTCATGCACCGTTGCACCGATATAAATCCCCCATCCGTGGGCATCAAGATTCAATATACCCAATTGATAAACAAGCGGATAAATAAGCATGGCTAGCGTACCAAACATCACCACCGTTGCCACAGCGGAGGTGGTTTGATGACCCTTGGCTTTTATCACAGGTTCAAAAGCCAAAATAGCCGCTGCACCACAAATGCCACTGCCTGCCCCTGTTAACATAGCGGTTTGTTTATCCATGCCTAACACATGCACACCGATCACATAAGCCAGCGACAGGGTGGTCACCACGATGATGCTTGCCGTGGCAAAACCCACCCATCCAATCATCATGACTTCTTGAAGCGTGATATAAAAACCATAAAGTATGACCGCTAAACGAAGAATTTTCCTTGCCGTAAAGCTGATACCAGGCAACCATGCTTCGGGCATACGGTGGTGCAAGGTATTGGCATAAAAAATACCCAGTACAATACCGATAATCAGTGGGCTGATACCCCATTGATGCACCCATGACCACTGACTTATCTGTGTGGCTGCGAGTGAAAACAGGGTTACAAATAATATACCATTGAAGGTATCGGCACGCTTTTCCTGACTAAACATAGTTTATCTCCACATCATTGATGGGATGAAGCCTATGTTTTTCTGGCATCATAAATAATGATGTTTGATGATATTATATATCAAATATGCTGATATGATTGCAGCATGACGATTCATCCCGACCACCTTTTAAGCTTTGTTGCCTTGGTTCAAACAGGCAGTGTGAGTGGCGCAGCCCAATCACGATTTTTAACGCAGCCTGCGATGTCCAACCAACTCAAACGCTTGCAAGAAAGCGTGGGTATGCCGCTTTACCGTCGCAAAGGGCGTGGGGTTCAACTCACAGGTGTTGGCGAAGATTTTTATATTCATGCGTTAAAAGTTCAGCAATCCATGCAGGCGTTAAACAGTTTTGCGGATGAACTACATGGTTTGCAAGCAGGGCGTATTTATCTTTCAGCCAGCCAAACCATTGCAGGTTCTTTGTTACCCGCTGCTTTGGTTTCTTTTCATCAACGCTACCCACAGATTGAAGTGTTTGTGGATAGCCTCAACAGCCAACAAGTCTTTGAGCGCATGGAACATCATGATTTGGGTTTGGTAGAAAGCCCCTTGCCTTCATCGGTGCCTGAATGTTGTACGGTGGTGCATCTTGGCGAAGATAAGCTTGTCGCGGTCATGCCAAAGCATCATCCACTTGCAGTATCTTCATCCATAACCTTGGCACAATTGGACGCTTACCCGCTGATTTGGCGCGAACAAGGTTCAGGTACACGCGACATACTTGAGAGGGAATGGCTGAAAGCGACGGGGAAGCCTCCGCGTATTCAGCTTTGCATGGGGGGCGTGTCCGCCGTACTGGAATCTGTTCGGCAAGGTTTAGGCATTGGCATGGTCTCACAATTTTGTTTGCCAACAGGAGAATCGATGTTGACCACGCGCCCACTTCATCCACAATTATTGCGCCCTATGAGTTTGTTACAACCCAGTCATACTTCCCCATTGGCAAAGAAATTGGTGGATTTTCTCGTTCCCTATTTGAAATCGAGGCTATACTCCAACCTACCTTAAGATGAGCTATACTAAGCATATAATATACACCTAATAATTTATAGGAGTTATAATAATGTTGACCTTAGAATTCAGTGATGAAATAACAGAAATATTAAATTATGAACGCCATCATCATTTTCATCCGAGAGTACGTCAGAAAATGGGAGTATTGTATTTGAAGTCACAGGGCTTCTCTCACAAAAGCATTAGCAAAATAGAGCATATTTGTGAAAATACGCTATTGCACTACCTTCGAGATTACGAAAAAGGTGGTATTGAAGAAGTTAAAGCAATTCGGTTTCGTAAACCCCAAAGTGAATTGCAACCACATGCTGATACCATCCTAAATTATTTTCGTGAGTACCCACCAGCCACACTTAATGAAGCCGTTGCAAAAATAGAAGAATTAACGGGCATTAAAAAAAGTCGAGAGCCAGTAAGGGTATTTCTAAAGAAACTTGGATTAGCACCACGTAAAGTTGGCATGATTCCTGGCAAAGCAGATGTAGATGCTCAAAAAGAATTTGTTAATCAAAAGCTTAATCCACGCATTGAAGAAGCTAAAGCGGGCAACCACTCCCTTTTTTTGTAGATGCTGCGCACTTTGTCTTAGCACCATTTTTGGGAATCTTATGGTCATTGACCCGTTTATTCATCAAGTCTCCAGCAGGGAGGCAACGCTTTAATGTACTTGGAGCATTAAATGCGGTAACCCATCAGTTAATCAGTATTACCAATGATACTTACATCAATTCAGATAGTGTTTGTGCACTACTATTGAAGTTAAGCGAAGCATCAACTGGTATACCCATTACCGTGATACTTGATAACGCACGTTATCAACGATGCATGAAAGTCCAAGACTATGCGGAAAAACTCAAAATTGAGTTGCTGTTTTTACCCCCATATTCACCAAATTTAAATATCATTGAGAGACTTTGGAAATTCACCAAGCGTAAATGCCTATATGCTAAGTACTATGAAAAGTTACCCGAGTTTAAAACCGCAATTAGTGCATGCTTAAGTAAAACTGGAACTGACTATAAGCAAGAGCTTGATTCCTTCCTAACCATGAATTTTCAAAGCTTTAAAAAAATTCAGATTATGAAAGGTTGAAGTATACCTTGTGATAGCAGGTTTTTTACCTCTGCTAGCTTCAGCTTCGCTTGCTTGAGTGTTGTCTCGGGGTACACACCCAATGAAGCAACCTTTGATACGCTACCATATTGGTAATATATACCTAAAAATTTTTCCGCTTTTATTATGAAAAACATATAGCCCACCACCAATAGTGGTTTTTTGACTCTTTTTTTCACCGTGAAGCTTCAAGGCTTTTATCTGTAAGTCTTTAGTAATCGCCATACTTACCCTCGCAGGTAGGGGGATTTATCAAGGCTTATTAAAGGATATGAAAAAATACCCTTCTTTATCTCCCTAAGTTTATGCTTCTTCATGCGACTAACTATAACCCAATGAATACACATAAGACAACAAAAAAGCCTGCAAACACTAGGTTTACAGGCTTAACTACTTCTTTCTGATAGGTACTGATTTAGATGAATGGTGGGCTCACTAGGACTCGAACCTAGAACCAACCGGTTATGAGCCGGTAGCGCTAACCAATTGCGCCATGAGCCCTTCAAGAAGTCGCGCAGCATAAGTATTTCAATGCTTCATGACAATGGTCTATGTTAAGATTAAACTATCCGCCCATGCATACAACCACCTTTTCTGAACTCAATCTCCCTTCAAACTTACAACAAGCCATTGACGATTTGGGCTATACGGAATTAACAGCCGTACAACACATTGCTTTACCATTGACCTTATCGGGCAAAGATGTGGCAGGGCAAGGGCGTACAGGAACGGGCAAGACTGCGACTTTTTTAATCAGTATTTTCAATCGTTTGCTAACGTGTGAAGCCAAGCAAGGTCGAACACCTCAACATCCACGCGCCGTGGTGATTGCACCGACACGTGAATTGGTGATTCAGATTGGGCAAGATGCAGTAAAATTGGGGAAGCATACCGATTTAAAAGTTCATACTGTCTATGGTGGTGTGGATTATGAGAAGCAACGTAAAGCATTTGATGAGGGTGTGGATGTACTGATTGGAACACCAGGGCGTTTGATTGATTACCTTAAAAAGGGTTGTTATCGCTTGAACCGTACTGAAATAATGGTTTTGGATGAAGCGGATCGTATGTTTGATTTGGGCTTTATCAAAGATATTCGTTTTATGTTGCGCCGCTTACCCAAATACAATGAACGCCAAGCTTTGTTGTTCTCAGCGACACTTTCGCATCGGGTGATGGAACTTGCTTATGAACACATGAATAACCCTGAAAAACTTCAAGCAGAAGAAGGAGATATAACGGCTTCAGGTATTACCGAATCACTTTACCATACAGGTATGGAAGAAAAGTTTCCACTGTTGGTTCATTTATTGCGAGAAGATCAAGTTTCACGTGGTATGATTTTTATCAATGAAAAGCGAGATGGTGAGAAAGTGGCGCGGCAATTGGCGCGTTATGGTTTTAAGGTGGGGATTTTATCGGGCGATGTACGTCAGAAGAAGCGTATGCGTATTTTAAGTGATTTCACCGATGGGAAACTGCAATTATTGGTGGCAACTGATGTTGCCAGTCGTGGGATTCATGTGGATGCTGTAAGTCATGTGTTCAATTATGACTTACCCGAAGATGCAGAAAATTATGTGCATCGTATTGGCAGGACAGCACGGGCTGGAAGCACGGGTACAGCGGTTTCATTTGCCTGTGAACGTTTTTGTTTTGGTCTTCCTGATATTGAGGCTTATATCAAGCATGCGATTCCCGTGGGTTATGTGGATGAAGAGGCTTTGAAAATCGGCGAACCCACGCATATCAAAGCCACAGCCGAAGGCATGAAGCATGAAGATAGAGCGGTGAAACATGGGCAAGGTAAAGCACCCCATAAGCATACGCCTGCCAGACGACCGCGTCGTCGCCCTGCAAAGAAAACGTAATATGTTTTATTATCTTTTAGAGTGCTGGGCTAGTTCGAGGCTGTGTTGTTCAATTTCCTGTTGGAGTTGGGTCATCAATTCGCCTCGTTTGCTGTCTTGAACGTCTTGCGCAGAAATAAATGGTAAGAATCGAATCGTCACTGTGCCAGGTTTTTTGATGAATGCATGTTTGGACCAATATGCACCAGCATTGTGAGCCATGGGCAAAATGCCAACACTGGCTTTTTGTGCCAATGAAATGCCACCTGGTTTGTAATCACCTGCAGTGCCGACCTCGGAGCGTGTACCTTCGGGGAAAATTACCACCCATTTACCTTGTTGAAGGAACTGAATGCCTTGGGTATTGACTTGTTTGATGGCCTCTCTTGGGTTGCCGCGCCGAATGGCAATCGCATCCAAAATCCACAATGCCCAGCCAAACAATGGAATGTAAAACAACTCCCGTTTCAAAATCCACACATAGGGTGGAATCAACATGGGCATAGCGATAGTTTCAAGGGCTGATTGATGTTTTGCCATGACGACGCAAGGCTCTTTGGGTAAATGCTCTTGCCCCTCAATATGGATATGAATGCCACAAAGTATGCGTAAACTGGTGAGTACGGAATGCGTCCATCCTTTTGCCCAAAACCATGATGCTTTATACCCGAAAGGGCGTGATAAACAGACCAATATGGAGAATATCGCCGTCAACAAGGCAAAGGTGATATTAAAAAGTAGTGAACGTATTATAAGCATGGGGATGCTCTTAAAATAGATGTGATAGCTGCCCATAAATTGGGGAATACTTGAATGAATGGTGCAATGTCTTGTGATTTCTTCAAAATCATATCTGCATCTCCATAGCCACTTTGTACCAAGACAGGTTTTACACCGCCAGCCATAGCTGCCTGAACATCTCGTAAAGAATCACCAATCATCATCACAGATTCAGGCTCATTGCTTAAATCAAATGCTTTCAAGGAAGTTTGAATCATACCAGCCAAAGGTTTGCGACATGCGCAGCCATCATCAGGATGGTGGGGGCAATAGGCAATATGATCCAAACAGCCGCCTTTGGCTTCAATATTTTGTATCATTTTTCTGTGAATGGATTGAAAAACCTTTGGGCTGATTTTTTTTCTTCCCAGAGCGGATTGATTGCTGACCAAACCAACTTTGATATGGTATTTTTTAAGTAGCGCAATGGCTTGCAAGCTGTGAGGAACAGGAAGCCACTGTTCGGGGGTTAAAATGTAATCGGGTGAATCGAAATTGATGACACCATCACGATCAAGAAGGATGGCTTTGGGTAGAATATGCTGAGAGGACATGGCGGAAGCGTAACACAAAAGTGCGTGCCTCAACCATAGAAGAAAATTTGTAAGGGTTCAGTTTAACCCTAGTTTCTTGGCACTGAGGTCGAGTTGTTCATCAAACCCTTCAATATTTGGTTTTTCAGGTGTGGCATCTTGATTCATACGCCGCCTACGCTCATCAGCGATTATAAAAGCAAGATAAACGCCAGTATAAATATGTACGTTGGCATGGACTTTTGTAAAAAATATGCCAACAATCATGCTATAAATGATACGAGGAAACGGAGTTGTTGATGAGAGCAGTAGAAGAAAATATGCAGTGGAATGATGAACAAAAACTTCGAAATCTGATTGGTCGGCGTGTGCGTTATATGGGTAAGGCGTATGAAGTGACTGATTTATTGTTGGAAGATGATTTGCTTATTTTATCTGCGGATGAAGGCATGGATGTGCAAGAAGATAGTTATGGTCGACCCCATCGCATGGTGCCTCATCAGCAAAATTTACGTTTTCGTGATGCAGATCAACAAGCCACCCATATTTGGGATGATTTGATTTTTTTGGATGGACCCATGGAGCCTTGAACTCACCTATCATGGAGGCTAAGCATCTAAGCTTTCAAACGTTGTAAAACAGGTGTTGGAACCAAGGATGAAACATCACCGCCCATACTTGAAATTTCACGAATAAAGCTAGAAGAAACAAAGGTATAATCTTCGCGCGCCATGACAAAGACACTTTCAATATTGTTATCCAAGTGTCGGTTCATGCTTGCCATTTGAAATTCATATTCAAAATCGGAGGCGGCTCGCAAACCACGCAACAAGGCGATCGCACCATGTTCATGCGCCAAATCCACCAGTAGACCTTTAAAGGCAACCGTTTTGATGTTTTTTTCATCACACAATGATTCATTGACCATCGCTAAACGTGTATCCAAATCAAACATGGGGCATTTTTTTGGATTTTCAGCAATGCCAATAACCAGTTGATCGAAAAGTTTCAGACCTCGCCGAACCACATCCAGATGCCCCAAGGTAATGGGGTCGAATGTGCCAGCATAAATGGCGATACGTGGTTTGTTTTTATTCGACAATAGGTTTCTCGGATTTGGCTTCCATTCTGCGAGCAATCACAATACCGACTTCAAATAAGGCATACATCGGAATGGCAAGCATGACCTGAGAAATAATGTCAGGCGGTGTTAAAACAGCAGAGAAAATAAATGCCCATACAATCACATAGCGGCGTTTGGTAGCGAGGCTATCGACATCCATGATGTCTAAGCGGGTCAGTGCAATAACAATAATAGGCACCTGAAAACTGATACCAAATGCAAATAAAAGCTTAAGAACCAAGGTTAAATATTCTTTGATGGCAGGCATGGCTTGAATAGTGTCGCTCGAGAAGCTGAGGAAAAAGCTGAAAATCATGGGGAATACGGCATAAAAAGCAAAAGCTGCCCCTGAAAACAACAATACCAAACTGGATATAAAAAAACCTAAAAAAAGTTTTCGTTCATGCTTGTATAATCCTGGTGCAATAAAAGCCCAAACTTGGTAAAAAGTAATGGGAGCGGTGACAAAAATACTCAGTACCAAGGCGATTTTTAAATAGGTAAAAAACACATCAGGGGCATTGAGAAATACAAGTGGGGTGTTAGGGGGTAAGGCAGAGCGCAATGGAATGGCCATAAAATCAAAAATGATGCTGGAAAAGTTCATCAGCACCATCACACCTATCACATAAGCAATGATGGCTATTTGAAAGCGCCGACGTAGCTCATGGAGATGGGTAAGAATAGAAGCTTCGTTAGTCGTGTTTTGTTGTTGAGTCATTGTTTTTTTTGAGGCTAACATCCATGCTACTGATGCCATCATCAAGGGCATCCTTGGTTTCTTGAAGTGGCTCTTTTAAAGCCTGCGTTTCTTGTTCAATTTGACGTTTTACATCAGCAATCCAGCCACGCCCTTGACGCATCATGCGACCAATTTGCGCAAAAAATTCAGGTGCGCGTTCAGGGCCTAAAATTAAAAAGGCAATGGCTCCGACAACCAATAGTTCTAAAAAACCAATATCAGGCATAATGTAGAAATCGTCTAGTGAATTTGACGCTCTTTTTCATCGGTTTTTTGGGTGGTGTTTTTATCGTCATCATTCATGTTGGTACGAAAGCTACGAATACCCTTGGCTAAACCTTCACCAATGGCGGGGAGACGTTTGGCACCAAAAAGAACCATCACAATGACAAGAATTAAAATCAGTTCCATCGGTCCTAATCCAAACATAACGACTCCTATCCACCTTGAAATTCGTGCAGAATATAGCGATGGTGCGAAATAACACAATGCAAGGGGAGCAGCGATGCGTTTATTACATGCCAGCCTGATTATTTCAGATTTAACAGTTGCGACACAGTTTTATGAAGAAACCTTGGGGTTTCAACGTGATGTTCGCCCCGACTTGGGCTTTATAGGCGTTTTTTATCAATTGGGAGGAGGTCAGCAACTACACTTGATGCAAGTGGATAATCCTTATCAAGATTGCACACGCCCAGCCCATGGTGGGCGCGATCATCATTTGGCGTTTGCTGTGGATGATATTCAAAACCTTGCCGAAAAACTCGAAAAATCAGGCATTGATTTTACACGCAGCCAATCAGGTCGTGCAGCAATTTTTTGCCGAGACCCTGATGGTAATGTGCTTGAGTTCAGTCAAGTGATTTAATCAAAGTTTGGTATGATTGCTTCTTTGAATATTGGATCGACACTCTTTCCCCATGCGTGATGGTAGGCATGCAACCATTGCTCTGCGCGTGTTTGTTTGGCAGCTAATGCTTTTTTCAAGGGTGATAAATATAAGGATTCATTGTTTCCCAAAGCATTGCAAACATTCAAACATTGCAATCCTTCCTCCGCCAATGCCACCATTGTTTCACACAACTGTTGCACATGGGTGTTTTGAAACGGTGTTTGAAGTGCCAGCTCAGGTACAACTTTGCCCAATGAAACCACGTCATCATGGCTCCAACTTTCAATCCATGCCCAGACTTTATCCAGTGTTTGAGCATCATATAAAAGCCCTTTCCACAAAGCGGGAAGAGCTGTAATCCAAGCCAAATCGCCGCCAGCAGCACCACGCATTTCAATAAATTGTTTTAAACGAACATCAGGGAAGGCTGTGGAACTATGAAGTTCCCAATCATCCATTGTGGGATATTGTTGGGGAAGTTGGGGAAGTTTTCCTTCAAGAAAATCACGGAAACTTTCACCTGAACAATCCACATATTCCCCATCTCGCATGACAAAATACATGGGAATATCCAATAAATATTCACTCCAATCATCAAAGCCAAAGTCATCGTTAAAAACACAGGCTGGAATACCTGTCCGTGCGCTATCGGTATCCAACCAAGCGGCAGCACGTGTGGATAAGTAAGCAGTGGGTTGACCCTCTTTAAAGGGGCTGGAGGCATACAAAGCTGTGACCAAGGGTTGCAGGCAAAAACCAATACGGAGCTTGCGCCGCATATCTTCTTCCGATGAAAAATCGAGATTGGCTTGAATGGTGGCAGTGCGTGTCATCATATCCAAACCAAATTTACCTACTTTAGGCATATAGTTTCGCATGATGGTGTAGCGTGATTTGGGCATCCAGTGCATGGCCTCACGCGACCATTTGGGCTGGAATCCAACGCAAAGAAAATTGATGCCCAAGGCTTGGTTGATGATGGACAGTTCTTCAAAATGTTTTCGGGTTTCCGCGTATGTTTCATGAATGGTTGCCAGCGGTGCGCCTGAAAGCTCAAATTGGCCGCCAGGTTCGAGGGTGATCGAAGCATTCTCACGCACCAGTGCAATGGGATTGTTGTTTTCATAAATAGCTTGCCAACCGAATGTCATCAAGCCTTGTAGGACTTGGGCAATGCCTGCATAACCTTCATAGGCAAGCGGTTCGAGACTGTTGCAATGAAAACCAAATTTTTCATGCTCTGTACCGATGCGCCATTGTTTACGCGGCTTGCATCCTTTGCGAAATAACGCCGATAACTGGGTGAGGGATAACGATGGATTCATGCGCGCAGCGTAGCATTGGCTTCATAACTCTACCAATGTAGTGAGTGGGGTTTCTTGTCATGTGAGCTAGAATGGGGTGCAATGGTGCGCGATATAGTATGTGGAGGCATAAATGAAAACAGTGATGTGGATCGGTTTATTTGTATTGTTTTTACTGCTGTTTGGGATGTTCTCGTTTAAGATGCAAAAGCCTGAAGTTCCTAGCTATTTAAATACAACAGGTGGTGATTTCCAACTTAAAACAGCCCAAGGTACGATCAAGTTATCCGATTTTCATGGCAAGGTTGTCTTGCTTTATTTTGGTTATAGTCACTGTCCTGATATTTGCCCCGCAACATTGAATGTGATGGCAACGGGGATACGTTTACTGGATAAGCAATCACAAAATAAAGTGCAAGGTTTGTTTGTTAGCCTTGATCCAGCGCGTGATTCTCCAGTCAAACTCAAAGCTTATACAGCTTTTTTTAGCCCGAAAATTATGGGCGCAACAGGTGCACGAGAAAAATTGGATGTCATTGCCCAACAATGGCGATTTAGTTATCACACGCCTGAATACCCCAAGACAGCATTCTATATTGTACAGCATCCCAACTTTTTGTATGTGGTCAACAAAGAAGGTCATCTGGTGGCCTTGCTGGATGAGAAAAGTACGCCAGAAGATGTGGCGAAGGTGGTGAAAACATGGCTATAAAACAATGGGGTATGGTATGGGTACTGGTGATGATGAGTACGGGTGCGCAAGCCTGTGATGTTACAGTGACTGGTGCTTGGTTGAGATTGCCGCCACCCGTGAGCGACACCGCCGCAGCCTATATGACCTTGAGTAACCACTGTGCACAAAGCAAAATATTGCAGTCTATATCTTCACCTCAAGCAAGCATGACCATGATGCATGATAGCAATATGCAGATGATGAAATCACTGGTGTTAAGATCAGGGCAAGATTTTCTATTTCATCCCAAAGCTGCCCATGTGATGTTGATGGGCTTGCAATATCCGATTCGGAAGAAAAGCCATGTCTCACTGGTATTACATTGGCAGGATGGTACATCTCAAAGGGTGAGTGTGCCTGTAAAAGATATGCGCGGACAAAGCATGCATGCGATGACGATGTAAGTGATGCAAATGGATTTGACCCACAGTCGCGGGGCTTCATGATGGGCGACTGTTTGCATAGATGAGGAGAGAAGGGTTATGGGTTCATTGTTTTCACGATTGAAAAAAGGCTTGAGTCGAAGCAGAGATAGTTTGGCGCAATTGATTCCAGGGCGTTCGTCCAAAACATATTCAGAAGAAACGTGGCAAGATGTTGAAGATGCGTTGGTTATGGCGGATTGTGGTCCTGCTTTGGCAACACGTTTGGTGGAAAAAACACGCAAAAGTAAGAAAGATTTATTGGCAACATTGAAAAGTGGCATGATGGAGATCTTTTCCGAACCCAAAGCTATGGTTCAAGCTGAAAATTCACCGTTTGTGTTGCTGGTGGTGGGTGTGAATGGCACAGGTAAAACAACCACTATTGGCAAGCTTGCCATGATGTACCGTCAACAAGGGAAATCCGTATTGATTGGTGCAGGCGATACGTTTCGTGCCGCAGCCGTAGAGCAATTGGCGGTGTGGGTGGAACGTGCGGGCGCAGATATGGTGCGCCAACATGAAGGCGCAGATCCTGCGGCTGTTGCCTTTGATACCATCCAACGGGGTGTGGCACGTCAATATGATGTGGTGATTATTGATACAGCAGGGCGCGTGCAAACCGATAAAGGTTTGATGAATGAGTTGGCAAAGGTTCGCCGTGTGATTGAAAAAGCACTGCCGAGTGCGCCGCATGAAGTGTGGCATGTGGTGGATGGTGGCACGGGGCAAAATGCTGTGGTGCAAGTCGATAAATTTCGCGAAGTGGCAGGCACAACAGGTTTGATTGTAACCAAGTTGGATGGCTCAGCTAAGGGTGGTATTGTGCTACAATTAAGTGATACCTATGATTTGCCTATACGTTATATTGGGGTGGGTGAATCTTTGGAAGATTTGATGCCCTTTGATGCGGATGAATTTGTTGCAGGTTTATTGCCAGAGTTGGCAGAAGAGGGCGAGAATCAAGCGTAACTCTCTCATGTTTGGAGGTATATATGAAGCTTGTCATATCCATGGTTTTGTTTGTATTGAGTACCTCCTCCATACACGCTGCTGAATGTTTATATATCAACTCCTATCATCAAGGTTATGCTTGGAGTGATAAAATTGAGACGGCTGTTCTCGCTGGATTACAAGGGCATTGTCATGTGCAAGTGATTCGAATGGATACCAAACATCATACTTCAGCGGCATTTGGTAAAAAGAAAGCCTTAGAAATTAAAGCAATCATTGATGCCAACCCACCTGATGTGGTGATTGCATCGGATGATAATGCTTCCAAATATTTGCTTGCACCCTATTTTAGAAACAGTCACATCCCCTTTGTTTTTTGCGGCATCAATTGGACTGCCCAAGATTATGGTTATCCCTATGATAACACGACAGGTATGATTGAAGTATCCCCTATTAAAGATTTATTGTCTGAAGCAAAACGAATGTTTCAAAATATTCAACGGGTTGCGTTTATTGCTGTGAAAGGTGTACACACCGATGAGAAGGAATTTGCTTGGATGTCGCGTATTTATGGTCGGCAAGGCATTCAAGTTGTGCCATTTTATGTGCGTACGATGGCGCAGTGGAAGCAAGCGTATCAGCAGGCACAAGCCTTTGATTTTATTGTGCTAAACAATATTGCAGGTATTGCAGACTGGAATCATCAGGATGCCGTGGCATATCTTTTAACACACTCGCATAAACTTACCGTGACAACCTATGACTTTATGGCGAAATATAGCATGTTATCCATGACCAAATGCGCAAAAGAGCAAGGTGAGTGGGCAGCTCAAGTGGCGATTTATTTGTTGGCTGGGGAAAAAGCGCGTGATATTCCCATCGTTGCGAACGAAAAATATCACCTTTATATGAATCCAACTTTATTGGCGGCTGCATCCATTCGTTTATTGTCTGGCATACGCTTTCATGCGACCCGTGTTCAACCGTGAAAACACAACCTTTGCGCACATCCATGTTTATAGCAGGGCTGGGCGTGATACTGACATTGTTGTTAACATGGGTGAGCTTTGAATTTGTGGCGCAAAAAGAGCAAGTGAGCATGGATGAGCAAGTGCGTACTATCGTGGAGGAAGCTCACCACCGTTTGGATCAAATTTATGAAAAATTATCGTATATGATGCTTTCTGTCCATTTATCACCCCATCATAAGCCGCCCAATATGATGCTGAATGAGGGCGATCATGCCTTTTATGCCCCCATTGTCTTGGATAATGATCGACGCTTATTTGAAGCAGAAGTACACGAAAGTGGTTTGATAAATTTTGCAATACATCGAGCCGATCAGCAGGATCTAAATATGTCGAAACGTTATTTACCGATTCGATATGTCTATCCCTTTGATATTAAACGCAGTCGCTGGTTGGGTGTGGATATGTTGCAAGGATCTCCTGTGGCTAATGATGTCTTGCGTGCTTTACAAACTGCAAAAACGTCAGTGTCATCGAAGACATGGGTGTTGAAATCTACCAGCCCCAAAGAAGGTAAAGGTATATGGTTTTTTCGTGCGGTGTACCAAAGAGTGCTGGGTGAAGATTTACCCGATCAGAAAGTAAAACTGGAAGCGATGGTTGTTGGTCTTATAGGTTTTTTCACCCCTTTATCATCTTTTCATATAGATGCTGATAAAGCCAGTGCAATCGTGTACCGCTGGACTTTAGAGACCCGAACTGATGCCAAACTTTCCAATGCATCTCAAAGTGTTCGGATTCACTTGGATCGTGAGCATGACTTGCAAATGCATCACTTGGATGAAGTTAGTTGGTTGGATAGCACTGCTTTTTGGATAGCATTATCTGTTTGGGTGATGGGTATGTTGCTAACAACTGTGATTGTTGGGCTGATAAGACAAGCCATGTTTGCTCATATGCGCAATCAAAGTATTTTGAATTCAACATTTGAAGGTATTTTAACCTTTGATGATCAGGGTGATATTTTGGATGTGAACCCTGAAGGTCTCAAAATACTCCAGCGAGTTTCGGGCTATGATACTGGAAATATTAGTCGTTGTTTTAATCTCCCTAAATATTCAATATCTTATTTCATGCAACGGCTTGAATTAACAGGGAAAGGGCGAAAAAATCATGATAAAATATGGGTTGAATGTACAATTTATCCCTTAAAAGGCGCGATAAAACGTCAATTTACGATGTTTTTTCGTGATATTACAGAGAAAAAGAAGAATCATGAAGAAAGAAGAAAGTTGGCAACCATTGTGGAGCAATCTTTGAATGCTGTGATTTTAACCGATACAGATGGAAAGATTGAATATGTTAACGGGGCTTTTGAAGTGATGAGTGGTTACTCATTGAAGGAATTGCTTGGCAAGAACCCAAGAGTTCTGAAAAGTGATAAGCATGACGCGACATATTACAAAAAAATGTGGTCGCAACTTGGCGATGGAAAAAGCTGGTTTGGTTTGTTTATCAACCGCGCCAAAGATGGGCATATGTATGAAGTGGAACAGCATGTTTTTCCGCTTTATGATGTATCAGGTGATGTATTGGTGGGTTATACGTCGATTCAACAGGATGTAACAGAGCGAAACCGTATGCAAAGGGAGCAAGAACATTCTCAACGTCTTGAAAGTTTGGGCGTATTGGCTGGCGGTATTGCCCATGATTTCAATAACCTGTTGACGGCAATTTTAGGCAATGCTGAATTGCTCAAACACAGCTTGGGAGATATTGATCGTTGTAAAAAATCATTGACAAACATTTTTACTGCAAGCCATAGCGCCGCGAATTTATGTCGGCAAATGTTGGCATATGCAGGTAAAGGTCAATTTGTCATTCGCCCTATTCAATTATCAGCGATAATTGATGAAATGTCCCAATTGTTGCGTGCATCCATTGATAAGTCTGTGCAGTTAAATGTTGAACAGAAACCTGATTTACCACTGATTGACGGTGACTTGGGGCAAATTCAGCAGGTGTTGATGAATTTTATTATCAATGCTTCCGAAGCATTAGAGGGTAAAGAGGGTGTCATTGATGTTCACATGGGTGTGAAGGAAATGAGTCTGGAAGTGTTGGAAAATCTGTTTCACGATATAAATATACAAGAAGGTGCGTATGTTTATATGACGATTCGTGATACAGGATGTGGTATGGATGATGTTCTTTTAAAGAAAATATTTGATCCATTTTTCACAACCAAGTTTACAGGTCGCGGCTTGGGTATGAGTGCTGTACTGGGCATTGTGCGCGGTCATCATGGTGCCTTGGATGTGCAAAGCGAGGTGGGTAAAGGTACTGAATTTACAGTATATTTCCCAGTATCTCATCATACCTTGAAAAATGAACCGCATCTTAAAACTGATATGAAAGCCAGCACTGGAACGGTGTTGGTTGTTGATGATGAGGAAGCGATCCGCGAACTGAGTGCGTGTATTTTGGAAGATATGAAACTGAATGTACTACTTGCAAAAGATGGTGTTGAAGGTTTGGATGTCCTTCAAAATCATCTGAACGATGTCAGTTTGGTGTTGTTGGATATGACCATGCCAAGAATGAATGGAAAACAGTTTTATCATCATATGCAAGTATTTGCCTCTCATATTCCCGTGGTTATTTTGTCAGGTTATACAGAAACATACATGCAGACGTATTTTATGGAGGATTCGATAGAACCCTCTGCTCATTCATTAAGCTTTGTTGAAAAACCATTTTCTCCTGAGATGTTGAGGTTGATGGTTGAGAAGCAATTGAGTGGTAAGCGTGCGCCAGTGAGGTAAGCGTTTGCGCAAATCAAAAGCCCTTGCCACAATGCGGTCATGAACCCAACAACTTCCGCCCAAATTCTTGATGGTAAGGCCCTTGCCGAACGTATGCGCACAGCCATGCGTGATGAAAGTACACAACTCAAAGAAACACATGGTCGCGCACCCGGTTTGGCTGTCATTATTGTCGGCAATGATCCTGCATCGCATGTGTATGTTAAAAATAAAAAAATAGGTTGTGAAAAAGCGGGTATTGCTTCTTTTTCCTATGAATTGGATGCCGAAACCACGCAACAACATCTTTTGGGCTTGATTGGTGAATTGAATGCCGACCCGAAAGTTGATGGCGTGTTGGTGCAGTTGCCTGTACCTAAACATATTGATGCCAATGCTATTTTAAGCGCGATTGACCCTAACAAAGATGTGGATGGATTCCATCCATACAATATCGGTTGTTTAACGGTGCGTCAGCCTGCGCTGCGCTCTTGTACACCCTATGGTTGTATGAAATTACTTGAAGAAACAGGGCAAGATTTACACGGCAAGGAAGCGGTGATTGTTGGGGCATCGAATATTGTCGGTCGCCCCATGGCGATGGAGTTGTTGCTGGCGGGTGCAACGGTGACGGTTTGCCATCGTTTTACCAAGCACTTACAAAGTCATGTGGAACGTGCGGATATTGTGGTCGCAGCGGCAGGTAAACAGGGTCTCATTGAAGGGGCTTGGATTAAAAAGGGTGCAACCGTGATTGATGTGGGCATTCACCGCCGTGAAGATGGAACGCTGACAGGCGATGTGGATTTTGCTGAAGCATCGAAACGCGCCGCTTGGATTACACCCGTCCCTGGTGGTGTGGGACCGATGACCATTACTATGTTGCTCGCCAATACAATTACGGCATTTAAACGGCATGTCGGCGATGATTCAGTGCAAGCCTGTTTATGATCGCTTCTTTTTATCCACCCCAGCGAACCTTGATGGGACCAGGGCCTTCGGATGTTTCTCCCCGTGTTTTATCGGCCATGGCTCGCCCAACCATTGGGCATCTTGATCCTTTGTTTGTACAAATGATGGATGACCTCAAAAGCTTGCTTCAATATGCCTTTCAAACGAAGAACACCCTCACTATTCCAGTCTCTGCCCCCGGTTCAGCAGGCATGGAAACATGTTTTGTCAATTTGATTGAAGCGGGTGAGACGGTGATTGTGTGTCAAAATGGTGTGTTTGGTTTGCGTATGCAAGAAAATATCGAACGCTGTGGTGGCAAAGCCGTGATGGTGCAAGATGAGTGGGGGCGAGCCTGTGATCCGCAAAAACTTGAAGATGCCTTAAAAGCCAATCCCGATGCAAAGTTTGTGGCTTTTGTGCATGCTGAAACATCGACAGGCGCGAGTACAGATGTCAAAGCCATGTGTGAGGTGGCGCATCGTTATGATTGCCTCACCATTGTGGATGCTGTGACTTCATTGGCTGGAAGCCCTCTTGATGTGGATGATTGGGGTGTGGATGCCGTGTATTCTGGCACACAAAAATGTCTTTCTTGCACCCCTGGTTTATCGCCCATTTCATTCAATGAGGTCGCCTTGAATGTCATTAAACATCGTAAAACCAAGGTGCAAAGTTGGTTTTTGGATTTGAATCTTGTCATGGCTTATTGGGGTGAAGGTGTAAAACGTGCTTATCATCATACTGCGCCCATCAATGCGCTATACGCCTTGCATGAATGCTTATTGATGTTGAAAGAAGAGGGCTTAGAGCAGGCTTGGGCAAGACATCAAACCCATCATCAAGCACTCAAAGCAGGGCTTGAATCCTTGGGTTTGGATTTTGTTGTGCCTGAATCGGAACGTTTACCACAACTCAATGCCGTACGTATTCCTGATGGGGTGAATGATGCCCAAGTGCGAGCCATGTTATTGCAAGATTACCAATTGGAAATTGGTGCAGGGTTGGGTGTGATGGCTGGTAATGTATGGCGCATTGGTTTGATGGGTTATGCCTGCCGCAAAGATAATGTCTTTAAATGCTTGGCTGCGTTGGATGATGTGTTGGCGCGTTTGCACGCACCTGTGAATCATGGCGGTGCTATCGCAGCGGCAAGGGCTATTTACGGAAAGTGATGAATTTGACTTGTGTCGTTCTTATTTCTATTATGTACGTAGTTACAGTACATGATATAGGTGATTGATATGAATAGCATTAGTGTGAATAAATTTAGAGAGAACATTAAATCATTTGTTGAACAAGTTGTTACAGAGCATTTACCGCTTAAAGTAACACGTAGAAGAGGTGATGATTTTGTCGTTTTAAGTGCCGATGACTGGGATCGCGAGCAAGAAACATTATATGTTTTACAAAACAATGATTTAATGAAACAGATTGCGGATTCAGCTGCAACCCATGCAAATGGAAAAGGGTATAAGCCTACGGCAGGGGAACTCGATGAGATCACTGGTATTTGAGGGTCATACTTGGGCAAGCTATGAAGAACTTAGGCTGAAGGACAAAAAACTACACAAGGCGCTTTGTCGTTTGTTAAAAGAGATGCTTCGTGATGACCCATGTACTGGCACTGGAAAACCTGAACCATTAAAACATAAGCTGTCGGGTTTGTGGTCTCGTCGCATCAGTCAAAAGGATCGTGTTATTTATAAATATGATAACGATTACATTTATATCTTTGCTATTGGTGGGCATTACGATCAATTTTAAAGTTCATGTAGGAGATGAAAGTTGAGTGATTTATTGAAAACCCCATTGTTTGATGCGCACGTAGCATTGGGTGGTAAAATCGTAGCTTTTGCAGGTTATGAATTGCCAGTGCAGTATAAAAATGGTGCTTTGAAAGAATATACTGCGGTGCGTGAAGGCGCAGCGGGTATTTTTGACATCACACACATGGGGCAAGTGCGTGTTGAAGGCGTTGAGGCACTAAAATTTCTTCAATATGTCACCACCAATGATGTATCCAAGCTGGTTGATGGCCAGGTGCAATATTCGGCTTTATTGAATGAGCAAGGCACATTTATTGATGATATTACCACCTATAAAATCAATAATGAAGCCTATTACCTTTGCATTAACGCAGCGAATCGCCATAAAGATGTAGCGCATTTGCAAAAAGAAGCTGCAAACTTTGATGTGATTGTCAGTGATGAATCTGATGAAACGACATTGCTGGCATTGCAAGGCGCAAAGGCGCAAGCAGTATTGCAAACCTTGACCGACATCGATTTGGAAGCTGTTGGCTATTACAAGTTTTCTGAAGGAAATATCCTTGGTCAACACGGCATCATTTCACGCACGGGTTACACGGGCGAAGATGGTTTTGAGATTTACATCCCCAACACCGTTGCGGTGGATGTGTGGAATGCTCTATTAGAACAAGAGGCTGTACCGATTGGTTTGGCGGCGCGTGATATGTTGCGTACTGAAATGGGTTATGCGCTTTATGGACATGAAATATCGGATAGTGTCACCCCTGTTGAAGCCAAATTGATGTGGATTACCAAATTGGATAAAGGCGACTTTATCGGCAAGGCTGCGGTAGAGGCACGTAAATCAGAAGGTGCTAAAAAACGCTTGATTGCACTGAAACTTATCGAACGAGGTATACCTCGCGAACATTATAAAGTGTTTGTGAATGGTATTGAAAGTGGTGAAGTGACATCAGGTATGCATTCGCCCATGGCGGGTGGTGTTGCACTGGCTTATGTGATGCCCAAACATGCGACTGAAGGCGATGTGAGCATTGAAATTCGTGGTAAACAAGTGCCAGCCGAGCGTACACCTTTGCCATTTGTAAGAAGTAACGTTAAAAAGTAAACATAGCTTATGAAGTAAGGATTATCTTCAACCACGTCACCCTCGAGCGCCTGTATCGAAGGTCTATGGATAGATTCCCGATAAAAGATTTCGGGAATGACGATTTTATACTGAATAGGTACACATAAGGAGGGGATATGAGTATTCCTGCTGATTTGAAATATACCAAAGAACATGAATGGGTACGCATTGAAGGTGATATTGCCACGTTTGGCGTGAGCGATCATGCCCAAGAAGCCTTGGGTGATATTGTCTTTGTAGAGTTGCCTGAAATCGGACGTACTGTGGGTGTGGCGGAAGCTTATGCCGTGGTTGAATCGGTAAAAGCAGTCTCTGATATTTATGCGCCTGTAGCAGGTGAAATTATTGAGGTGAATGAAGCACTTGAAGGCGAACCAGAAAAAATGAATACCGAGCCTTATGGCGCAGGTTGGATTGCCAAAGTGAAAATGTCGGGCGGTAGCGATGAGCTGATGTCCGATGATGAATACACCACCTTTTTAGAAGAATAATTTACAAGTATAAAGTTTCCCGTCATTCCCGAAATATTTTATCGGGAATCTATTTATAGACCCCCGACACAAGCACTTGGGGGTGACGATTGGATGATGATCGAAGCGGTAGTTCCATATTTTAAATATCCATACTGAATAGTTACAATAAATACCACTAGGAATATGAGGGAGTGAGGTTTTTTTTACGTCCTTTTAGGTTTGTGGTTTGAGAGTGAATGATGAGATTTTTACCCCATACAGATAGTGATCGCACGACCATGTTGGAAAGCATGGGCATGGATGCGATGTCTGATTTATTTACTGATATTCCCAGTGAGTTTCATATTAAAGAAGGCTCACTAAACTTGCCTGATGCTTTATCGGAAGCGGTGATTGTGCGTAAATTTACCCAAGCATCCGAGCAGAATAGACATGCTGGTAATACCCGTTGTTTCTTGGGTGGTGGAACTTACCACCACTTTGTGCCTGCGGTGGTGGATTATATTATTTCGCGTGGTGAGTTTTTAACCGCATACACGCCTTATCAGCCTGAAATATCACAAGGCACCTTGCAAACGCTGTTTGAATTTCAAACCATGATTGCGCGTTTAACGGGCATGGATGTCTCCAATGCTTCGATGTATGAGGCGGCAACAGCAACGGCTGAAGCTGCATTGATGGCACGGCGTGTGACGCGTAAATCCAAAGTGGTCATGGCAGGTTCTGTGAACCCACGTTATCGCTCCGTGACACAAAATTATTTATCCCGCCTTGAAGGGGAATATATTGAAGTGCCTATGGGTGATTTCTCTACCGATGTCAGCAAGGTTATTGCAGCCATCGATGAAACAACGGCTTGTGTGATTGTACAATATCCTGATTTTTATGGTTCGGTGTATGATTTGGCAAATTTAAGAGCTGCGTGCGATGCAGCAAAATGTTTGATGGTGGTGGCATTCTCTGATGCGACTGCTTTTGCATTGATTCAATCCCCGGGCGAATGTGGTGCAGATATTGCCGTGGGTTCAGGGCAATCGTTGGGTATTCCAATGGGTTTTGGCGGCCCTCATTTGGGGCTATTCACCTGCAAACAAAAATATGTGCGACAAATGCCAGGGCGTGTGTGTGGGATGACTTCGGATGCCGATGGAAAACGTGGGTTTGTATTAACGTTATCGACCCGTGAACAACATATTCGCCGTGAAAAAGCGACTTCCAATATTTGCTCCAATCAAGGTTTGATGTGTACGGCAGCGGCAACCTATATGACCTTGATGGGTGATGAAGGTTTGAAAGCCGTGGCAACACGTTCGGCAGCGGCATTGCATGCTTTGGTATCTAGCTTGCCAGCCCATGTCACAGCCGCGCAAGGCGCACGTTTCCATGAAACTGTATTGAGTTTTGAAAATCAAGAAAAACGCGATGTCTTTTTAGAAGAAGCGCGTAAGCGTGA
>NVWS02000022.1 GCA_002746295.2 Zetaproteobacteria bacterium | reverse complement strand
GCAGCCTTGGTTGGCACACCTGCATCCATCAATGCCAAGGAAGAACCACATACCGATGCCATCGAAGATGAACCATTGGATTCGGTAATTTCAGACACAGAACGAATCGCATAACCAAACTCTTCGATGCTTGGCAACACACCTTCCACACCGCGACGCGCCAAACGACCATGACCAATTTCACGGCGGCCAGGTCCACCCATGCGACGTGCTTCACCCACAGAATACGGAGGGAAGTTGTAATGCAACATAAAGCGTTGTTTCGCTACACCTTCCAAACTTTCAGTGGTTTGCATATCCGATTCAGTGCCTAAAGTAATGGTGACCAAAGCTTGGGTTTCACCACGGGTAAACAAAGCTGAACCATGCGTACGCGGCAACACACCGACTTGGCAATCAATGGCACGAACATCGGTTGTTTTACGACCATCAATACGCGGATTACCATCAATAATGGAGCGACGAACCACACTCTTTTCTAAGTTCTTCACAGCAGATGTCACATCGTTGCTTGAAAAATTCCCTGGAGTTTCTTCTGTACCTGCGAATTTTTCTTGCGCTGCACTACGCAACACTTCAATTTTTGTAGAACGCGCTGATTTATCGACAGTCGCATAAGCATCGCGTACATCCGCTTCAAAAGCTGTATCCACAGCCGCTTGAACATCGTCATTACCCGCCAAAGCCACACTGATCTTTTCTTTACCTGCTTCTTTCGCCAAGGCTTCAATGGCATCAATAATCGGTGCATAACCTTCTTGACCAAAAGCAATCGCATCAATCATTTGTTGTTCAGATAATTCTTTGGCTTCCGATTCAATCATCAAGACTGCGTTGCGCGTGCCCGCAACAATCAAATCAAGTTCAGAATCTTCCATTTGAGCGTAGGTAGGATTTAAGACAAACGCACCATCAATCAAACCCACGCGTGAAGCAGCAATCGCTTCAGCAAAAGGTATGTCAGAAATCATCAATGCCGCAGACACACCATTGATAGCAATAATATCAGGGTTGTTATCTTCATCGGCTGAAACAACTGTGGCAATCACTTGGGTTTCATGGAAATAACCTTTGGGAAACAAAGGGCGAATCGGGCGATCAATCAAACGGGATGTCAGCGTTTCTTTTTCAGAAGGACGACCTTCACGTTTTAAGAAGCCACCCAAAAAGCGACCTGCTGCATACGTTTTTTCTTGGTAATGTACGGTCAAAGGCATAAAATCTACACCTTGCAACGGTGTTTTCGCTGCGGTTGCTGCAACATGCACCACCACATCACCATATTGTACCATCACCGAGCCGCCTGCTTGACGTGCAATACGACCTGTTTCAAAACTTAATTCACGACCAGCGACAGACGCTTGGCTTGTTTTAATATTAAACATACGTTTCCTTTGTAGAACACATACTCATAACTGGGGAAAAGAAAATCAAAACGAAAAACGGCTCCTGCTTAACATTTTAAACAGGAGCCGCAATAAAACTTAAGCGTATTAACGACGCAAACCGAGTTCTTCAATCAACGAGCGATAACGACCGAAGTCTTTATCCTTCAAATATTTAAGAAGGCTACGACGACGACCTACCATCTTCAATAGACCACGACGAGAATGATGATCCTTGTGATTACCTTTAAAATGATCACTTAAACCATTGATACGTTCCGTCAACAATGCCACTTGAACTTCAGGTGAACCAGTATCACCTTCATGGGTTGCAAACTTGCTAATAACTTCGCTTTTCTTTTCCACAGCTAGAGACATGAACGTCCTACCTCTTTTTTAATCATTTTAATCACACTAAATCGACGGCGAACGTTAGCGACTCATGCCCCAGCATGCAAACTCTTTATCCAACAGCCTTTTTATTTCATGATTATAAACACAGCGTTGTTTGACCATCATGAATACCCTTTTATGATGGTCGCAAAATAATTTCTCATCTTTTCCATTTTCACTAGGACTCTCTTATGACCGAACAACTCAGTGTTTTAACACTTATTCTTGATGCAGGCATTGTTGTGAAGGGTGTACTTATCCTACTTCTTTTACTATCCATTGTTTCTTGGGGGATTATTTTCAATAAATGGCGTGTTTATCGCAAAGCGCGTAAAGAAGCCACATCATTCAGTGAGACCTTTTGGGGTGGTACTGACATGGAGCATGTCCTTGCCAGCATTCCCAAACAATACCCCAACAGCCCTTTACCCAATATTTTTCAAGCAGGGTATCGCGAGTATACACGTCAACGCCATGATTCCACGCAAACCACAGCGGGAAGGATTATTGCAGGCGGTGGTCTGGATGGTATTCATCGAGCTTTGGATGCCGCACTTTCACGTGAACTTGAAGGCTTATCCCGCCATTTATCTTTTTTGGCAACCGTAGGCTCCACTTCACCCTTCATCGGTCTATTCGGTACAGTCTGGGGGATTTTAACGGCCTTCCAAGGCATTGCAGTTTCGCAAAACACCTCATTGACCGCCGTTGCTCCAGGCATTGCCGAAGCCTTGGTTGCCACTGCCTTTGGCTTGGTGGCTGCCATTCCTGCGGTCGTGGCCTATAATAAATTCACCACCGATTTAAAACGCCAAGCTGCCACAATGGAACAATTTGCATCTGAATTTCTCAACATTATGTCTCGCCATATACGTCGAGCTTCATAATGGCTTTACACGATAAACAATGGAGCAGTCATCACAATTTAAGCAGTGAAACAACTCCCATGTCGGATATCAATGTCACCCCTTTGGTGGATGTGATGCTTGTGTTGTTAATTATTTTCATGGTCACAGCTCCTTTATTGACCCAAGGTATCAATGTTGATTTACCCGATGCCCATGCCCCTGAAATGGAGCAACATATTGAACCATTGGTCATTACCATTCAAAAAGATAGCTCCATTCACATGCAAAAACACACGGTTAGCTTAAAACAACTTAGTTTACGTATCCAAGGCATGCGTGAAAACAACCCTAATTTACCTGTCTTTATTCGTGGTGATGCACAAACACCCTATCAAGCGATTGCCCAAGTGATGGGGCACTTGGAAAGCATGAACATCAAAAAAGTTGGTCTGGTCACTGAACCCATTCATGAACAATAGCTACGTTACATCCTTTAGTATTTGGGATGTTTTATTTGCGGTGGTTGCCCACTTATGTGTGGGTATCATCATCGTTTACTTGGCATGGTGGCAATCCCAACATAGCCCTGATAAACCCATTCTTAAACATATTGAGGTTCATATCATTTCTGCCAAAGAACTCGAAAAATGGCAACATAAAAAGCCCATCAAAACCAAACCTCAGATCAAGCATACCATCACGGCAAAAGTCCAAAAAAAAATAAAACCTTTGGTTCATATCAATCCTAAATTAGCTACCAAGCCTGTCATTCACCCCAAGTCCAAACCTCAAGCTAAAAAGCAACATAGCAAACCCAAAAAAATACAAGAGGATCCTAATTTTGATCCCTTTGCACCTGTTCAGTCAAGCAGTGATGCTGCACCCAGAAAACATGCCAAAAAAAAACCTGATATTGCCATGTTGATGGAGCAACAATTATCCCAAAAAGAAATCGAACAATATATTCATCGCATGCAACGCTCGGTCCAACAACATTGGAAAGTTCCAGGGGGCATGGCTGATAACATACCTGATCCATTGGTGGAAATGATTTTGAAACCCAATGGTGATATTGTCCGCATCCGTGTTTTGGAGTCATCAGGAGACCCCGCCTTTGATCAAACATTGATTGCAGCCATTCATGCTGCTGCACCCTTTAGTATACCCCGCCAACAATTTGAATCGTTCCGTAAGAATAAAATTCGCTTTCATCCACTATAGGCCTTACGAAGGTCTTAAAAAAACATACCCAAAATCTATAGCCTTAAATTTGCTCACGTGTTTTATGAAAGATTATATCAGACCATTGTTCGATGGTGTAGTTCAGCTTCCAAACGCTTGGCGCAAGGTAAGTGAGAAAACCATCACCATCTTCAGCCAAATTGGCATCAAAGGCACGTTTGAACTCGGTCAGTTTCTTGTCATCTTCACAGGTAACCCAACGCGCAACTTGAAAGTCTGTGGCAACGTAAGCGGCATCCACTTTGTATTCGGACTTTAAGCGTTCAACAGTGACTTCAAACTGTAACACGCCGACGGCCCCTAAAATATAATCACCACCCAGACTTGTTTTAAAAACTTGGACGGCACCTTCTTCGGCGAGTTGTATCAAGCCTTTATGCAGCTGTTTACGTTTCATGGGGTCATTCAAGCGAATACGGCGGAACAATTCAGGCGCAAAATTGGGTACACCCGTAAACTTCAAGGGTTCTTTGGTGGTAAAAGTATCACCGATGCGAATCGTTCCGTGATTATGAATGCCAATAATATCACCCGCATAAGCATCTTCGACATGAGCTCGATCTTGTGCCATAAAAATCGTTGCATTGGGAATCTTGACGTTTTTCTCAATACGATGATGACGCACGGTCATACCTTTGGTGAATTTCCCTGAACAAATACGAAAAAAAGCGATTCTATCGCGATGAGCTGGATCCATATTGGCTTGAATTTTAAAGCAAAACCCTGAAAAATCTTTTTCATCGGGTTCAACCAAGCGACTTTCAGCTTCGCGAGCCACAGGTGAGGGGGCGAATTCAACAAAGGCATTTAAAAGCTCACGTACACCAAAATTATTGATAGCTGAGCCAAAAAACACAGGCGTTTGACTACCTTTTAAAAATTCATCCAAATCAAACGGATTGGCTGCACCTTCCAGTAAAGCAATATCTGCACGCAAATCATCGGCTTGCAAACCAATCATCTCATCAAGTTTTGGGTCATCCAGTGATTCAATGATAAGTGCTTCTTCAAGGTCATCACTACCGGGTTTAAAGATGTGCAATTGTTTTTTGTAGAGATTATAAACCCCTTTAAATGCTTTTCCCATACCGATAGGCCAAGAAAGCGGGGCGCATTCGATTTGCAATTTTTCTTCGATTTCACTCAAAAGATCCAAAGGCTCTTGACCTTCTCGATCCATTTTGTTGATAAAGGTGATGATGGGCGTGTTACGCATGCGGCACACTTCCATAAGCTTTTGCGTTTGAGCTTCCACACCTTTGGCTGAATCAATGACCATCATGGCGGAATCCACGGCAGTCAGAACACGATATGTATCTTCTGAGAAATCTTGGTGACCAGGGGTATCGAGCAAATTAATGTCGTATTCTTTGCCATCAACTTGGTAATTAAATTTCATCACCGATGAAGCCACAGAAATCCCACGTTCTTGTTCAATTTTCATCCAATCTGAAGTGGCATGGCGGCTGGTTTTTCGTGATTTCACAGCGCCTGCCATTTGAATAGCACCACCAAAAAGTAATAATTTTTCAGTTAACGTAGTTTTACCAGCATCGGGATGACTGATGATGGCAAAGGTACGTCGCTTTTTGATATGTTCTTGTAAACTCATGTCAGCTCCCATTGAAAACGGCGCGCAGTGTAGCGAGGAGGAGCATAAATAGGGAGAAATTTGCAATTTGCTGTTTATGGTGCGCAAATTCAAAGGATAAGGTGGTGTGAAACGATGTTAAAATGGCTGGTAGCAATGGGTTGTATATTTTCAATCAGTAATGTCTATGCAGAAGAAGGAGAATGGGCATCCAATGTTGAGTTGGGTTATGTACAAACAGGAGGAAATACACAAACCAAGACCATTCATAGTAAATTGAAGTCAATTTTAGATATTGATAGGTTTAGAACGACGCTTGAAGGTTCAGTATTAAATTCGAGCGATCAAGTAAAAACAACAGCAGAAAAATATACCGCTTCATTACAAGAAGACTGGAAGTTTTCTAAAAAAAGTTATGTTTTGCTTCGCTTAGCATTTGATAGTGACCGTTTTGCAGGTATCAAAACACGGTATGTAGAAACCGTGGGGTATGGTCGGACATTGTTAAATGATGATGTTTGGCATGGTAATATGGAAATAGGTGTGGGTTCAAGGCAAACGCAATTGATTCCTTCTCAACGAAAAAATGATGTCATTGCTCGTGCTTCAACAGATTGGAAATGGTTTATGACAGAGCATACAACACTTGCACAAACATTGAATACTGAGGGTGGTAAAGAAGGTTTCTTGAGTCATTCCGTGACATCATTGCAACAACAAATCAATGAAACTTTATCGAGTAAAATTGCATTTTCAGCGGAACATACATCCAAAGTGCCTGTCGGTGTAAAAAAACTCAATACAGAAATGTCTGTGACCTTGGTCTTAGCTTATTGATGAACATGGGAACTGCTGATTAGACTGCCTCAAATTTAGCACCAATGATTGAGCCTCGCTTAAAAAGCGAGGCTCAATCAATATATAGTGGGTAGTGTTAAGTATGGAACTACCCTTTCGATCATCACCCAATCGTCACCCCCGAGTGCTTGTGTCGGGGGTCTATAGGTAGATTCCCGATACAAGATTTCGGGAATGACGAACTAAGGGGTAGCTTTATACCAATCTTGACTATATTGAAAAATAAAAAATATCATTTTAATACTTAAACAACTAAGTATAGTTTTATTGCGTCAATAAAGCATTGATTTTACGAACAAAACCTGCGGGGTCTTCAGGTAAAGCACCTTCGGCAAGCATCGCTTGATCGAACAAAATATCTGCATAGTCCGCAATATCCGATTCAGCTTCCAAACCAGCCAAGCGTTTGACCAAAGCATGTTCAGGGTTAATTTCTAAAATCGGTTGAACAGAAGGAATATCTTGCCCTGCTTGTTTAAGAATACGCTCCATATTACCTGACATATCAAAGCTATCGGAAACCAAACATGCAGGCGATTCCGTCAAACGATCCGTACTACGGACATCCTTCACTTTATCACCCAAAGCAGTTTTTAATTTTTCAATCGTAGGTTCAGCCGACTTCACCGCTTCTTCATGCTCTTTCTTATCTTCTTCGGCGTTATCTCCGATGTTGGATAAGTCCAATTCACCTTTGGCAATGGATTGAAGTTTTTTATCATCAAATTCGCTCAAGTGTGAGGTTAACCATTCATCAATACGATCGGATAACAACAACACTTCAATGCCTTTCTTGCGGAACACTTCCAAATGAGGGCTATGCTTTGCAGCAGCTAAGCTATCAGCGGTGATATAATAAATGGTATCTTGATTTTCAAGCATACGCCCAACATAGCTTTCCAATGACACCGTTTGTTCATCACTTTGTGTGGTTGAGAAACGCAATAATTTAGCAATACGGTCACGGTTCGCACTATCTTCAATAATGCCTTCTTTCAAGCAATTACCAAACTCTTTCCATGCATCGGCATAATCGCTGTTGTCATCGCTGGCTTCTTTCACCATGGCTTCAAACATGCCAAGAATGCGTTTGGTCGCACCTTTTTTCATGGCACTCATGGCAGGGCTTTGTTGTAAAATTTCACGCGAAACATTCAATGGTAAATCATTGGTATCCATGACACCGCGTACAAAACGCAAATAACGTGGCAACAAGTCTTCGGTGGCTTCAGAAATAAAGACACGGCGAACATAGAGTTTTACACCATGTTTGGCTTCGGCTTGCCATAAATCAAATGGCGCACGCTTTGGAAGGTATAAAAGCAAAGTGTATTCATACTTGCCTTCCAATTTTTGATGCAATCGCGTCAACGGATCTTCAAAATCGTGACCAATATGTTTATAAAAATTATTATACTCTTCATCGGATAGTTCAGATTTTGGACGTGTCCAAAGTGCAGAAACTTGGTTGATTGTTTCAATTTCAGCAGGTTTTTCTTCTTCACCTTCTTCCACTGGCATCGGTGTGCCAAGCATACGAATAGGAAAAGGAATGTGATCGGCGTATTTATGAATGATGGAGGTCAAACGAAAAGATTCTAAAAATTCATCCGCTTCTTCACGCAAATGCAAGATAATTTCTGTACCACGGGTTTCTTTTTCAATGGTTTCAATATCATATTCACCATCACCTGTCGATTCCCAACGAACGCCGTGGGCATGCTCTAAACCTGCGCGGCGTGTGGTAACCGTCACTTTATCAGCGACCAAAAAAGATGAATAAAAACCAACACCAAATTGACCAATCAAATGTGCATCTTGTTCTTGGTCACCTGATAGTTGTCCAAAAAATTCTTTGGTTCCTGAACGTGCAATCGTACCAATATTGGCAATGACTTCATCGCGGTTCATACCAATACCATTATCGCGAATGGTGATGGTGCGCGCATCTTTATCAGCTTCGATATAGACATGAAGATCAGAATCACCTTCATACAAGGCATCATCTTTGGTGGCTTCAAAACGCAATTTATCGGATGCATCGGATGCATTCGAAATCAATTCACGTAAAAAAATTTCCTTATTGGAATAAAGCGAATGAATCATCAAGTCGAGGAGTTGTTTTACCTCGGTTTGAAACACATGGGTTTCTTTGGTTGCTGTCATATTTTCTCCTAGTCATAAAAAGAGTGAAGTGCGCCTTAGATAAGGGCTTATAAGGTCGATTTCAAGGGGTATATTGATATTCTATCAAAAGAACACAGATTGCGCAGCGACAAACTAATAGTGAGATATAGGAATTTATGACAACAACAAACTTTCGCTGTGGCACAGTGGCTCTTTTAGGGCGACCCAATGTAGGGAAATCCACATTGATGAATTATATTATTGGCATCAAAGTTGCGATTGTGACACCCAAACCTCAAACCACACGCCATCGTATTCTGGGTATTCACAGTGATGAAGACACACAAATGATTTTTGTGGATACCCCCGGTATTCATAAGGGTGAACAACAATTGAACCGCAATATGGTGCGTGTGGCCTATGCGGCAGCGGCAGAAGCGGATGTATTGGCGATTATGCAAGATTGTACACAACCCTTGGATCGTGGAACACGCGCTTTGATTGAGCGCTTTGCCGATGGGCGGTTAACCCAACCTCGCATTCATGTTTTGAATAAAATTGACCGTGCCAATAAAGATAAATTATTGCCACGCTTGCAGTTGATGCAACAGCTTGACCCTGAAGCCAAAGCATATATTCCGATTTCAGCGCGTAAAGGTAAACAAGTCGATGCTTTGCTGCGTGAACTGAGGTTGCATCTGCCAGAACGTGAAGCGATGTATGATTTAGACTCGTTTACAGATCAAAGCCAACGTCAATTGGCCGCTGAATATGTACGCGAACAAGTGTTTTTATCCATGCATCAAGAAATACCCTTTCAAACCGCAGTAGATATTGAGCAATTTATTGATCTAGGACATGGGAAGATTGAAATTGAAGCCGTGATCTTGGTGGGCAGTGAACGCCATAAGCCCATGTTGATTGGACGTGGGGGCGAAAGCATGGAGCGCATGGGTATTCAAGCACGTGAAGGCTTGGAACAACTGTTGGGTTGTAAGATTCATTTAAAACTATGGGTGAAAGTCGATCCGAACTGGTTCAATAACCCAGGTAAATTATTTGATTTGGGGTTAGATGGCTGAATGGTGCGTGGTGCAAGGCGATTAAAAAGCCCTTTTCGAGCCGCATTATCACCGTTGTATGATCTACATATAGTCATTCAAGTATAGAACGAACGATCACTTCTATCATCCAAT
>NVWS02000021.1 GCA_002746295.2 Zetaproteobacteria bacterium | reverse complement strand
TTTTCATCATGCCCTGACATACCAAAGCGTCTCGCCAATTCATCCAATACATCATCAGGTGATAAACCTTTTTGCGCTAGCATGACCATGGTGTGAAACCAAAGGTCAGCAGTTTCATAAATGATTTGTTCTTTATCATCATTTTTAGCTGCAATAATGGTTTCAATCGCTTCTTCACCAATCTTTTCCAGCATTTTATCAGGCTTAGCATAAAGAGAAGCCACATAAGATGTATCGGTGGACTCACTTTTACGCGCCTCAAGAATCGTTGCGAGTTTTGTTAGGATGTTATGATTCATGCTGTGACGGGCTCCTCAATGGTGATCCAATCATTCCCTTGTTTTTGTTTGTAAAAACAAGATTTACGGTTGGTATGGCAGGCAGAACCTTTCTGATCGATTTTTAGTAGCATTGTATCACCATCGCAATCAAGGTATATATCCAACACTTTTTGCACATGACCACTGGATTCGCCTTTTTGCCATTGTTTCTGACGTGAGCGAGAATAGTAGTGGGCATAACCCGTTTCTAATGTTTGCAATACAGCTTCTTTATTCATCCATGCCATCATCAGCACTCGCCCTGACTTGGCATCTTGCGCGATAGCAGGCACGAGACCTGCATCATTGAAAGCAATGGATTCGATGAGACTCATGCGGTTAGCCTTGCAAGTACACGTTCCGCCGCAGCAATGGTGTTATCAATATCTTTATCAGTGTGTGCCGCTGAAACAAATGCCGCTTCATATTGTGATGGTGCGAGATACACGCCTTCATTCAACATTTCATTGAAGAATTTACCGAAAAATGCCAAATCGCAATGACCCGATACATCACTTCCACAAGTGACTTGATCCAATTCTGTAAAAAATATGGTAAACATCGAGCCAAAACGGTTGCCTGTTGCAGGTACACCCGCAGCTTTACAGCCTGCCAACAAACCTTCAAACAAACGCTTAGATTTGCTTTCAAGTGCGACATAAAAATCTTCTTCTTGTAAGCGAGACAGTGTTTCAATGCCTGCACGCATGGCAAGTGGGTTGCCAGATAATGTGCCTGCTTGGTACACAGGACCATCAGGTGAAATCTTACGCATAATCTCTTCTCGACCACCATAAGCACCTACAGGCAAGCCGCCGCCAATGATTTTCCCCAAACAGGTTAAATCTGGGGTTATAGCAAAGCGTTTTTGTGCGCCACCTGAAGATACGCGGAAGCCAGACATGACTTCATCAAAAATAAGCAACGCGCCTTCTTGGGTGCAAATATCGCGTAAAAATTGTAAGAAACCATTGTTGTACAAATCCATGACACCTGTATTACCAGGAACAGGCTCTACAATAATGCAGGATATTTCATCTTTATTTTGTCTAAACAGATCTTTGACAGCTTCAATATCATTAAATGGGGCTGTCAGAGTTAATTTCGCATAATCAGCAGGCACACCCGCAGAATCAGGTTCTCCAAAGGTGGCTGCACCTGAACCAGCTTTGACCAAAAAACCATCGGCATGACCATGATAACCACCATCAAATTTGATGAATTTATCGCGTCCTGTAAAACCACGTGCCAAACGTAAAGCACTCATGGTGGCTTCAGATCCTGAGCTTACAAAACGAATCACATCAATGCTTGGCACCATATCAATGACCATTTGTGCCAAATCAATTTCAAGCTCGCAAGGTGCGCCAAAGGATACGCCTTTTTCAGCAGTTTCTTGAATACCTTGAATCACTGCATCGTGGGCATGCCCTAAAATCATAGGGCCCCAAGAACCTACATAATCAATATAGGTGTTACCATCGACATCGGTAACATACGCGCCTTTGGCATGATCGAAAAAACGGGGGGTACCACCCACGCCTTTGAATGCACGTACGGGTGAATTCACGCCACCAGGTAATAGTTTTTGTGCTTGCTCAAAATTGTGTTGAGATTGTTGAATGTTTTGTGATGACATAATAATTCCTCGGTATAAAATATAAATGGGGGTATCAATCAGATTGCGTGTTTAAGGGCGATATTGAACCCAAGCATCTTTGAACCCCAAGTGTTTGATTTGTTTGGCATAGGCGATAGCTGAAGTCTTATCGATAAAACCAGATCGAACAATGCGATACCATGTGCCATGTTTGAGTCTAACCATGGTGATAGTGCTATGCAGTGCAGCTATTTTCTTGCCTTGTTGCGCTTTTTTTGCTTTTTTCAAGCTGTCAAAAGAGGCAATGACCACGAGCCACTTGTGGGCAGGCCTAGGTGTGGGGGCAGGTTTTACTTTAGGCTTTTGTTTCATCGCTTGGATCGGGCTATCGGGTGTAATCATTTTGATGTGGGATTGTTGGACAGTGTTTGTTTCTTTTTTACCTTCAAATTTGCGTAATTTTTCTTCCAACCTTTGAATGTGTTCACGCATTTGCGTCATTTCGGGGGGTAGACCATCTGCATAATCCAAGCTTTGTTGCATGTTTTGTAGCTTTATTTGTAACTGTTGTACTTGTTCTTGTGTGGATAAAAATACCCAAACCACCAAGCTCACCAGTAAGAGGGAAATGATGGATGTGAGAATGCTCACCATGGTGAGTTTATTTGTGGTCAATGAACCCATCGAATGAATTAAGCCCAATAACTCACTTTGGCAGTGCATGTTTCCGAAATAGATACGCGCGAGACATGCAGACGTTCATTGTTCAAACGCTCGCACATTTCTTCAAAAAGAAGACGTGCTACATTTTCACTGCTGGGGTTGATCGTATCAAAGGGAGCAATGTCATTGAGGTTGTAGTGATCCCATTTTTCCAATGCTTCTTTGATCTGGATTTTCATGGTTTTATAATCAATACCCAATCCAAGGTCATCCAGATCTTGGCAGCTAACAAAAAGTTTTACATGCCAGTTGTGTCCATGTAAACGGGCGCAATCACCTGGGTAATCACGTAGCTGATGGGCGGCTGAGAAGTGTGTTTCAATGCTTAATTCATAATGTGGCATGTTTAACTTTCCATAGGAGCTTTGCGTTGAGGCCAAATATTACGACCGTATTTGTTGTAACCGCGGACATTATGTAAGCGGTAATCCAAATCTTGTTCAATGGGAATAATCACACCTTCCAATAAGGGTTGTAGATAAGGGGCGAGTACAGCTCCGCCGCCACCTGTAATCATAATGGCATCCATATCCCAATCATCACTCCAAATACGGTTGGCATCGGAGGCAATATTGGCAGCCAGTTGTTGAAATGCGATTTGGGTTATTTTACGTAAGTCATAACCCTTACCACGGATTTTTATACTACCTGTTTCAATGGCTTCAAAGAGTCGATATAACTCAATGTTAATGCCGCAACTATCTTTTAGTTTGCTAGAGATAACCTCAAAAGCTTTGGAAATACCATTTTGTGTGGTCAAACTTCCGCGTTCAGAATAACGCGCTTTATCAGAAATAGTGTAATCACAGGTACTAAAACCCACATCAATGATACCAATCTTTTCAGATGCAAAACGCATATCACTGGGTTTACCCACATCATCCAGCAAGCGATCCATCACCGTTCCAATGGGTTGAGGAATGACTTTGACATCAGAAATACCAATTAAAGTATCTTGATTGATACCCTGTTGATTGGTGATGCTGATTTGATGGGATTGACGTAAAATTTTACGCACTTCATCTTTATATTGACGGTAATGACCAATCGGTAAACCGACCACAACCTTAAAGGATTCGCTCTCTTTGCTAACAAAACGAGAAATCGCGGCCAAAGCTAAGGTTTTGGTTGCCGATGAAATGAACTGTGTTTGTTCTAAAGTAAATTGACGATTGGCGCTTTGACGTTCGGCAAGTTCTCCTACAAAATAAGAGATACCATCCACATCAATATGGATATGCTCATCCTGTTCTTGATTGTTTTTTAACAATGATTCTTTAAATTGAAAGTCAATGGCTTCGCCATAAATGGATTTGAATACTTGAAATTTTTTTCCATCTGTTGCTTTTGTGAAGCCAAAACCAATATCAATACCAATGATTGTATCCATAGTTAAGATTCCTTATGTGTAGCCGTGTTGAGAAGTGTGAAGATACATGAGAGTAGAAAATAAGACTTTGATGTCAATGAAGCTTAGATTAACGACGCACATTGGGCGAAAAAAACACGGCAGAAGTTTTTCTACCTTCTCCAATGAGAATATTGTAGGTGCGTGCAGCAGCGCGCGAGTCCATACATTCAAAACCCACCTGGGTATCAGTAAGTTGCTCAAGCACTTCCCCATTGGGGAAAATTGTGCGCCGCCCAGTACCGATAATTAAAACTTCGGGTGGTTTTTCTAAAATATGTTGAAGGTGTATGACTTCCAGTTGCTGGACTTCATTGGGTCCCCAAGGGGAAAGAATGCTTCCTTGATGAAGACTTAATCCTTGTTTGTAGCGTGTTTGAGCAATTTCTAGATAATCATCGCCATAGCCCCGCAGCAGTGGGGTACCTGTTTGCACATCAGGGGAAACATCCAAGTGAAATGTGGTACCTACACCGCCAAACATCGCTTTAAGGCCTTGCGTCCATTTCAGCCAACTCCTCATCAGAACTTCGGAAGCGTCCAGCAAGGCTTAACATGATCGGGCTGGCGATAAAGATGGATGAATAAGTACCGACACCAATACCGACAAGCAATGCAAAGGCAAAACCATGAATCACTTCGCCACCTAGAAAGAATAGAGCAAATACCACCAAAAGGGTGGTGAATGAAGTCATCAAGGTACGAGAAAGGGTTTGGTTGACCGATGCGTTGCAAACATCCACTTCATCCAGTGGGTTCTTGAGTTTACTGTTGGCAGCTAAATTTTCACGAATGCGGTCAAACACGACAATGGTATCATTCAATGAATAACCAATCACAGCAAGAATCGCAGCCACAACAGGCAGCGAAAACTCTTTACCAAGCAGAGCAAAGACACCCAAAACAATCATCACATCATGCAATAGGGCTGCATCAGCTCCCAGTGCAAAACGTAGTTCAAAACGAAAGGTGACATAAACAAGAATAGCCAACATGGCAATACCCACGGCACTGATGCCAGCTTTTGTAAGCTCTTCACCCACCTGCGGTCCGACAAATTCAACACGGCGCATGTCGATTTGTTGATCACCAAATTTATTTTTCAATGCTGACAAAATAGCGGTGCTGACTGAAGAAGAATCACTGTTTCCTTTGTTTTGCACGCGAATGATGATTTCTTCGGGCGAGCCAAAGGTTTGAATAATAGCATGACCATAGCCAGCAGGAGAAATAGCTTCGCGAATGTCTGCAATATTGGGGGCTTGCTTGAATTGCACTTCAACCAAACTACCGCCTGTGAAATCGATACCAAAGTTGAGTCCACGAATACTGGGAACCAAGGCTATCAAAGAAATAAACAGCATGAATGCCGAAATACCTAAGGCAATTTTTCGTTTGCCTAAAAAATCAATCTTGGAGTTAGGGTTAATGAGTTGCATAAAATATCCTAAATACTTAATTTTTTAATGCGACCACGGTTTTCAGTGGTAAGCGCAATAATGGCACGGGTGACCATAATGGCGGTAAACATCGAAGCGATAATGCCCACGGATAAAGTTACCGCGAAGCCTTTCACAGGACCTGTACCAAATTGGAATAAGACAATGGCGGCAATCAAGGTGGTGATATTGGCATCAACAATGGTGGAGAATGCTTTGGCATAACCACTATCAATGGCTGCCAAAGGTGTTTTACCAATATTGAGTTCTTCTCGAATACGTTCAAAAATGAGTACGTTGGCATCCACCGCCATACCAATCGTCAAAACGATACCTGCCATACCTGGTAAAGTCAGGGTTGCACCAATCATACTCATGACAGCTACAATCAATAACATATTGAAAATCAATGCGATATTGGCGACCAAACCAAACAGTTTGTAATAAATCAACATGAAAATAAGCACCATAATTGAACCGATGATGATGGAATTAAAGCCTTCATCGATGGAGTCCTGCCCCAAACTGGGACCAATCGAGCGTTCTTCAACAATTTTAACGGGTGCAGGTAGTGCGCCTGCACGTAACACAATGGCTAAGTTATGCGCTTCGCTGGCTGTGAAGCTCCCCGTGATTTGAGCAGATCCCCCCGAGATGCGTTCACGAATCACAGGTGCTGAATTGACTTCGCCCTCCAAAATGATGGCAAAACGTTCGCCGACATGGGCTTTGGTGAGTCTATCAAATGTACGTGCGCCTTTGCTGTTGAATTTAAGCGTCACAGCATGTTCATTGTAACGTGAGTCAATGGACACACGGGCATCTGCCACCAATGAGCCTGAAAGTTCAGTGCGCTTTTTCAGAAGGTAAGGTTGTTTGAATGGTTTTCCATTTCTTATTTCTTCTTTACCATAAACAATAATATCACCTGGTGGGATATTACCTTGTAGCGCTTGATCCAAATCACCTTTTTCATCGACAAGTTTGAACTCAAGTACGGCCGTGCGACCAATCAAAGCTTTGGCTGCAGCACTATCATTGAAACCTGGTATTTCAACCAAAATACGACGCTCACCTTGACGTGCAATCACAGGTTCAGTGGTTCCCAAAGCATCAATCCGTTGGCGAATCACTTCAATGGATTGTTCGACAGCATTGTGTTTAATTTCTTTGGCTTCAGCTTCAGTTACGGTGAAAACAAATGAACCACCTTGACCTTCAACACTGTATTTGGGTAAAGCATCTTTCAGTAATGCCAGTGCTTTTTCATGGTCACTGCTGTTTTTTAATGTTAACAAGATGCTGTGACCTTTGGCATCTAGTTTTTTATAACGTATTTTATGTTGACGTAAAATACTGCGTACAGTTGAAACTTCTTCTTCAACATTGTGCGCAACTGCCACATCCACATCCACATCGACAACCAAGTGAATGCCACCTTTTAAATCCAAACCAAGGTTCATGGGTTTACTCAATGATGAGGGCCACCATGAGGGAACCGATGTGACATTGGGCAAAGATGCCATGACCGAGAGGACAAGGGTGATGAGGATAAGCCAGATTTTCCAGCGTGGATATGCGTGCATGATAAGATCCTTAGATGAATGAGAGAGTGGAGGGTGTGTGCTTAGTCAGACAGAGCAGCAACAGCTTCGCGTTGAATTTTGACACGAACATTGTCGGCAATTTCAACTTTCAAAAAGCCTTCCTTAACGTCAATAACTGTACCATAAATACCACCGTTGGTGAGAACCTTATCGCCTTTTTTCAAGGCTGAAACCATGTTGCGATGTTCTTTGGCGCGTTTTTGTTGCGGACGAATCAATAAAAAGTAAAAAATTACCATGATGATAACCAAGGGTACAAGTTGGGTGAAACCGCTACTTGGTGCGCCATCAGCAGCCCAAGCGGGGGTACTAACCAGTAAAGATGCAGCAATGGCAATGGAAGAAGAACGGAAAATATGGCTCATATAGGTATTAAAACTCCTTTTTTATATAGGTCAAACGTAAAATCATGGGTTGTGACGGTATGTGCTTAAAAAATCATCATGAAAACTTATCCAACGCCCAGCTTCAAGTGCATCACGAGCGCGTTGCATCAGGTCGCAATAGTAGTGGAGGTTGTGCAAAGTATTCAAGCGCGCACTTAAAAGCTCTTTGGCCATATATAAGTGGCGCAAATAAGCCCGAGAGAAGTTTTGGCAAGTGTAACAGGTGCATCCTTCCATGATGGGGCTTGCATCGGTTTGATGTTTAAGGTTCTTGATATTGATTTTGCCATGATTGGTAAACAAGGTGCCATTGCGTGCGTTGCGGCTTGGCATCACGCAATCAAACATATCTATACCACGATCAATGCCTTCAATCAAATCATCAGGCGTGCCAACCCCCATGACATAATGCGGTTTATCTTTTGGTAAATAGGGGGCAAGTGTATCCAAGGTTGCCATCATCTCTTCTTTGGGCTCACCCACAGATAAGCCACCGAGTGCGATGCCTTCAAAATCCATATCAGCAATGGCATGTAAACTTTCACGGCGTAAATCGGCATACATGCCACCTTGCACAATGCCAAACAGTGCTTGTTTATCGTTGACTGGCAAATATTCGCGACACTGTTCTGCCCAACGCATGGACATCTGCATGGACTTACGGGCTTCTTCATGCGTGGCTGGGTAAGGCGTACATTCATCAAACGCCATGACAATATCGCTGCCCAGTTGACGTTGAATAGCCATGCTTTCTTTCGGACCTAAAAACCAAGATGACCCATCAATATGTGAGCGAAAACGAACACCGTTTTCTTCAATTTTACGCAAATCACCCAAAGACCAAACTTGAAAACCACCTGAATCGGTTAAAATAGGGCGATTCCAAGCCATGAATTTGTGCAGACCGCCCATTTTTTCCACTATATCAGCACCAGGGCGCAACATAAGATGATAGGTGTTGCCCAAAATAATACTGGCTTGGATGTCATCCTCTAAGTCCGCAGGTGTGAGGCTTTTAACGGTTGCTTGTGTGCCGACAGGCATAAACACAGGCGTTTCCACCATGCCATGTGGAAGCTGGATACGACCGCGCCGCGCATGACCTTCGGAGTCTTGGGCAAGTATTTCAAAGTGTAGTGATGACATCGCGGCGCAGCATAACTAGAAGATGGATAGATGGAAGTGTTGTTATAGCATTTGAATTGCTCTTGGGAAAAGGTGAGCGTTGCCTTTTATATTTTGCTGTATTTTACGTCATAAATTATAATATGGGTGTGGAGGAGTAAACAATATGACAACACATGAACGACCTTTATCACCGCGATTGTCCATCTACCGTTGGCTACCTGGCATGGTGGCAAGTATTGCCCATCGCATATCAGGTGTACTACTGATTCTTTTTGTGCCATTTTACCTGTGGCTTTTGCATGGTATGACAGGATCGCCAGAAGAGTTTCAACAGTCTCTTGGTTTCCTTCATTCATCCTTGGGAAAAGTGAGTTTATGGTTAGTGTCTGTAGCAGTTGTTTATCACTTTTGCAATGGCATTCGTTTTCTTTGCTTGGATGCAGGATGGGGAGAGTCTCGTAACATGATGCGATCTTCTGCGCGTATGGTATTGGCTTTGGCTATTGTGGCAGGCGTGGTATTTGGGGTGTTACTATGGTGAAATATGGAAAAGATTTGGGAGCTGCTCATTCAGGGCTATCGGATTGGTATCTTCAACGTGTCAGCGCGGTGATTTTAGCCTTACTGTTGCCTTGGGTGTTTGTTTTATTGTGGGTGCTTGCTTTGGATGGTTTGAGTCAACAAGCATTGTTCGCATTGTTGGATTCGTTGGCGGTAAGAATTGCACATACACTGTTGATTTTAGCCTTAACCATACACGCCTATATTGGGCTTAAAGTGATGATTGAAGATTATGTTCATACGGGTATGCGCGTATTGTTGATGGGCATGGTGATGGTGGGTATGGGGCTGTTTGCGATATGGTGGCTGTCATTGATTTGGGCTTGGGGAGGCTGAATGAGTTATTTATCAACAGATCAGGTGGAACATCATTTTCATGATGTGGTCATTGTTGGCGCAGGTGGTGCGGGTTTACGCTGTGCCTTACAACTTGCCGAAGAAGGTTACCGTGTGGCGGTGGTCACCAAGGTATTACCGACACGTTCGCACACCGTCGCTGCACAAGGCGGCATGAATGCAGCTTTGGGCAATGTCACCTCGGATCATTGGCATTGGCACATGTATGACACGATTAAAGGCTCGGATTACTTGGGCGATCAGGATGCCATTGAATACATGTGCCGTGCTGCACCGCAATTGGTCAAAGAGTTGGAGCATCAAGGCGTACCTTTTTCACGCTTGGAGAATGGTAAAATTTATCAACGTCCCTTTGGTGGACAATCACGGGAACTGGGTGAGGGTGGTCAGGCTTCTCGAACCTGTGCAGCCGCTGATCGGACAGGTCATGCCATTTTACATACCATGTATCAGCAGAACTTAAAAGTTGGCACGCATTTTTATGAGGAATTTTTCGCGCTTGATTTAATCATGGAAGATGGTGTTTGCCAGGGTGTGATGGCATGGGATATTGCCCAAGGTGCTTATCATTTATTTCAAGCCAAAGCCGTGATTTTGGCAACAGGTGGCGCAGGTCGTATTTTTCAAACCACAACCAATGCTCATATTTGTACGGGTGATGGTGGTGCATTGACTTTGGATGCAGGTTTATCCGTAGAAGATATGGAATTTTTTCAGTTTCACCCAACTGGTATTGCCCATGTTGGTCCTTTGATTACGGAAGCTGTGCGTGGCGAAGGTGGCTATTTAATCAATGCTGAAGGTGAGCGATTTATGGAGCGTTATGCACCAACAGCCAAAGACTTGGCAAGCCGTGATGTGGTCTCACGCGCGATTGCCATTGAGATTAAGGAAGGGCGTGGTTGCGGTTCAAATAAAGATTATGTCTTATTAAAAGTGGATCATTTGGGTGCAGAACTTATTTTAGAAAAATTACCCAATATTCATGAATTGGCGTTACGTTTTGCAGGTGTGGATTGCACCCAAGAACCCATTCCTGTGCAGCCCACCACCCATTATACCATGGGCGGTGTCCCCACCAATCGTTTTGGTGAAGTGATTGATAGCAAAGATGGGAATCATGACCTCGTTGTCAGTGGCTTATATGCGATTGGTGAGGGTGCGTGTGTCTCTGTGCATGGAGCCAATCGCTTGGGTGGAAATTCCTTGCTTGAAATTATTGTATTTGGTCGAGCATGTGGAAATCAAGTTATTGAACACTTAAAACAGCAACCTTACCATCCTCAAATTGATGCAAATTGTTGGCAAGATGGTGTAGCACGCGTCAACCGTTGGTTAAAGCAAAAAGATGCTTCTGAAAGTATAAAAATTTCGGCACTGCGCGCTGATATGCAAAAAGTGATGCAAACGTATTTCAGTGTTTATCGAACCCATGCTATGATGTCTGAAGGTGTGCAAAAGTTGGAAGCATTGGCTCAGCAGATGAGTAACTTAAAGATTACCGACCGTAATCGTATATTTAATTCAGAATTGATTGAAGCACTTGAACTGGAAAACCTCATGGATTTGGCACGGGTGACAGCAGCGGGAGCATTGGCGCGGCAAGAATCAAGAGGGGCGCACGCACGGGATGATTACCCAGAACGTGATGATACCCATTGGTTAAAACACACCTTAGCAAGTATCAAAGATGATTCTGTTACTCTCCAGTATAAGCCTGTTCGGATGCAACCGATGACGGTAGCATCATTTCCACCCAAAAAGCGGGTATATTGAGATGACTATTCAACTAAATATTTATAGGTTTAATCCTGAGAATGATAGCAAGCCTTATATGCAGTATTATGAAGTAGCCATATCTAAAAAAGGCATGAAATTGTTGGATGCATTGAATGATATCAAATGGAACATGGATGGAACACTAACCTTTCGGCGTTCTTGTGGTGAAGGCGTATGTGGTTCTGATGGTATGAATATCAATGGTGTCAATGGTTTGGCATGTATCACACCTGTGGAAGGCTTAAAGCAACCCATTCAATTGCGTCCTTTACCCAGTATGAATGTCATTCGTGATTTGGTGGTAGATACAACCCACTTTTTTGATCAATATCGTCAAATTAAACCGTGGTTACAAGCTTATACACCAACCCCTGAACATGAGCGTTTGCAAAGCCCTGAGGAGAGAGTTGAATTGGATGGTGCTTATGAGTGTATTATGTGTGGTTGCTGCACGACTTCATGCCCATCATGGTGGTGGAATGGCGATCGTTTTATGGGTCCAGCCGTGTTGTTGCAAGCCGATCGTTGGCTTAAAGATTCAAGAGATGAAGCTGCTGGTGAACGCTTGGATCAATTAGAAGACGCTTTTAAACTGTATCGCTGCCATCAAATTATGAATTGCATGGAAGCCTGTCCTAAAGAATTGAATCCAACCCAAGCGATTAACCATATTAAACGCATGTTGCTAAACCGTCAGTCATAAAGATGATGCTGGATATGAACATGGAATTGACTATTCGGCGTTTACATCATCGTTTGAAATGCTTGGGCATGACAGAACTGGATGTATGGCTTGCACCTTTGGATGAAGCTTTGTTGTTACGTGACCCTGTAATTATTGAAGCGGTTGATCAGTTGTTGCAGCTAGAATCCCCACAATTACTTCAAATGATGGGGTGTGAGGATGACATGCCTAGCCTATTAAAGCAGTGGTTAGCTGTATGAATAATCATCATCAAAAGAGCCAAAAATGCATGATCTCGAAATCCTAATCCCTATGAAATGTCAAAATTATAATCGCTACCCACTCAAAATTCAAAAGATCCTCTTTTTGAACTTAATTTTCCATCATAAGGTTTAAACCACCAGCTTTTAGCTGGTCAGCTTTAGCTATGATAAAGTATGTGTAATTCTGGAGGTATTATGGATTACAGGTACGGTAGTCATACAGTTTAGCAGATTGAATATCACCTGAATTCTAAGGTCAACATAATTATAACTCCTATAAATTATTAGGTGTACATTATATGCTTGGTATAGCTCATCTTAAGGTAGGTTGGAGTATATAATGGAAAAATGTTATATGTTTCGCTGCCGAGTATGCATGGAGAACCCCTTAACCTAAGACTTATCATCACACTCTTCTTTCAAGATCTGTTTAATTTTATGTTTGGAAGCTTGCGAAAGGCGAGTACTTCCAGATTCATCGGAATGGCGAATATATGAAAAAATATCATGCATCACGCCAATATTATTCGCATAACTACGACATAAAGAACACATGCTTAAGTGGATTTTCACTTCAATCCGCTCAAGCCACGACAGCTTCCGATCAAAAGCATCTGATACCAAGTGACTGATTTTATCACATCCTTTTTTCACGTCGATGCCCCTCCAAACCAATGTTTTTGTAAACATGCTTGCAACGAAAGTCGCGCACGATACATCAAAACATGAAGATTGGTCGATGTAACATCACACGCCTTACAGATTGTATCAGTATCCTCATCTGCAAGTTCTCGTAATTCAAAAACACGACGTTGTTTTTCAGGTAAGCGAGTCAAACACTCTTTCAATACCAAACGAAATTTCAAATCATCACAACACTGTTCAGGGTTATCATGCCATGTTCGGGGATTGGTCTGCCATTCGCCTGATTCTGAAAAAAAATGGGAACTGGGATCATTTTCCAAGGCATCACTGATTTTTCGCTGACGAATATCTTTGCGAATATGATCAATAATTTTATGTTTTAAGATACTGACCAGCCATGTACGCAATGTAGAGTCACCCTTAAAGCGTGATTTTCCACGCCATGCTGCCAACAGTGCCTCTTGCACCATATCCGCAGCCAATTCATCATCATGCACTTTAGAAAGAGCAAAGCGATACAAATAATCACCATGTTCATTCAGCCATGCATCTGCGTTCATCGCTTCTGTCATGCTTTAACCCCCATGAATCGCTGCCACTTGTTCATCTGCCCAAGCCCATGCTAATGTATGAAATCCCATCAAATCTTGCACGCGCAACGCACGATATTGGGTACTCAGCGCCAACACATCATCCCACTCACCATGTTCCAAAGCATACAGCACTTTTAATTTGTAAGACATACTCGCATCATCCCTCAACAAAGCTTTACGAACTTCATGCGGCAATGCCATACCTTCAATTGCTTTTTCCATCGGCTGATCCAGTAAAGCATCCAACACAGAGAACATACCCAGAAGAAAATCATCACCTGTTTCATCTTCTTTCAAATGTTTGGCGATACTTTCCAGTAAATAGCCGCGATACAGTGCTGTACGCATCAACTCCAAAGGCTTGCCATCACCCAATGCTGACAAAGATAACAATGCCAACCAACGGCGTGCATTATTCAGACCCAAAAGAACCAAAGCCTGTTCAATGGATTCAATTTCACGGCGCATACCAAATGCAGCCGAGTTGATATATTTCAACAAACGATACGAAAGACTGACATCTTGTTTCACCACATCTTGAATGTCATTGACCACGGTTGCAGTCATCACTTTTTGCAAGGCTCGCAACACTGCTATTTTCGATTCTGGCATGGTTTGACCTTTCACAATTTCAGGTTTACAGAAAAAGTATCCTTGAAAATAATCGAAACCCAAACCTTTGCAACGCTCATAGTCCTCATAGGTTTCTATTTTTTCCGCCAAAAGTTTGACTTTAAATTGACGTAATGCCCGAACTTGCGCCGTTAAATCCTTTACATACGGTACATCCACTTTCACCACATCAACAATTTCAAGCAAAGGATCCAAGTGTGGAGCATACACCACATCATCCAACATCATATGGTAGCCTTTTTCTTTCAACTCACGACAAATTTTAATCATATGATCGGTCACAGGAACATCCTCTAAAATTTCAATGCCCACTTGACCTGAGGGTAATGCTTCAATCACACCACTTTCCAAAAAACTTTTCGAGGCATTGATATGCACCATTTTATGCCCTGATATGCGATCCAAACCAATATCCATCAAGGCTGCAACCAAAACTTTGGCTGTCATGTAATCACCCTCTGCATCCACCTTGCCTTCCGCACTGCGAAATAAAAGTTCATAGGATGTGACTTGATAGTTTCTATCGAAAATTGGCTGACGACCCATATAAATCTGTTGCATATCCCGCTCCTTATTCATTGTTTTTTCTGATAAATAGGGAATAAAGCAACTCTAATGCCGTAAAAATATCAACAGTATTGGCGGATAAGCTGAAATCCTTCCTTTTCTGAAGCCATACCTTGCACTTCCCAACCACGTTGACGAAAGCAAAACAACAACGGTTTATTCAAGTGAACCATCACGCCTTCTCCAATTAAAAAAATATACTTGGGCAATTCACTATCTTGCCTCACAAGGTTTATCAGGTTTTCAGGCTCTGTGATGATGATATTTGCAGATTTAGGCTCTACAAGACCTTGCAAACATGGGTTCTTACTTGCGACATGCATGCGGTCAAGGTCATCACCTTGCCATGCCTTAGACCCTCCCCAAAACCAAAGACCATGCACATCCATGTCACCACGGGTTCGACGATGCGCTGCGGGTGACTGATTCAATAGCATTTGTATTTCTGACATCAGCCGCATGATATGTCCACCATCCACACCATCAGGGTGTCGATTGGGCAAATAACCACCTGATATTTCAGGAAAACTTACGGGACTTGCATGCAAAGGCTTTTCACACAGCAGCAATAAAGCCGCACCCACAAATTTAAGCTGCATTGCCTCTTCAGATAGCAAAGGGTTTAACAGTTCACACATCCAAACCGCATCTTCTTCACACCAAGGCAATGATTCTTCTGACATCACCCGCACGGCATCACGCGTTAATTGTGCATGGTAGGGTGAAGCAATCCAATATTGTTGAATGGATGCATCCAAAGCTATGTTCGATGCCAAGATATGAGCAGACGATGTATCCAGTAAGCTTGCATATAAGGATAAAGGATTATGTGAAGATGTCGCAAACCATCGTCGCTTACGCTTTAATAGTAAGTGTTCCCATAAAAACAAATCAGGATGGAGTGTTAGTCCATCCTGATTTGAGATAAGTCCGTGTGTAACAATCAATAATGATTGATTCAGCTTATGACTCCAATACGCGGCGCACAGCATCTTGTGTCGCGTCAATGGTCACAGGTGTTGGAATGCCCTTCATCGCTGTATCAGGATCTTTCAAACCATTGCCTGTCAAAGTACATACAATTTTATCCCCTGCTTTGAAGTATCCAGCTTTATTCAACTTGATAATACCTGCCACCGATGCTGCCGATGCAGGCTCACAAAACACACCTTCCAAGGATGCCAACATATCATAGGCTTGTAAGATTTCGTTATCGGTTACCGCATCAATACGGCCGCCTGATTCATCACGTGCGGCTTCGGCCTGCTTCCAAGATGCAGGTTTGCCAATCCGAATCGCAGTGGCGATGGTTTCAGGGTTTTCAACAGGCGCACCATTCACAATCGGAGCAGACCCCGCAGCCTGAAAGCCCAGCATTTTCGGCAAGTTTTTAGAAATCCGTTTTTCATGGTATTCCTTATAACCCATCCAGTAAGCGGTGATATTACCCGCATTGCCTACGGGTAAGGCATGATAATCAGGCGCAAAACCCAATTCATCAACAATTTCAAATGCGCCCGTCTTTTGCCCTTGAATACGAAAAGGATTCACAGAGTTGACCAATGAAATCGAACCTTCAGCAGAAATATCACGTACAATTTGCAAGGCATCATCAAAATTCCCACGAATTTGAATGACTTTCGCACCATAACGCATACCTTGGCTCATCTTACCCAAAGCAATCTTACCATCAGGAATCAACACATAGGCTTCCATACCGCAATTCGCTGCATAAGCCGCCGCCGATGCCGATGTATTGCCTGTAGATGCACAAATAATCTTTCGTGAGCCTGCATTGTAAGCCTGTGTCACTGCCATGGTCATACCACGATCTTTAAATGAGCCAGTCGGATTTAACCCTTCAAATTTTAAAAATATTTTTAAATCAGGGTTGATGGCATTACGCAAGTTACGTGACTCATGCAAGGGGGTATTACCTTCATATAAGGTAATCACTGCATCATCTTTGGCTATAGGCAAGAACGCTCTATATCGGTTAATAATTCCTTCATAACGAGGCATCTTAAACTCCAAATGATTCTTTACGTAGAATCAACACATCTTCTTGAACACTGCTTAATGCAGTAATGCGGCTCATGGCAGCCTGTAAATTCCCTTCACTTGTACCGTGGGTCAACATAATCACAGCAACAGCTTGCGTTGCATGACGCTCTTTCTGCGATACAGCTTCCAAACTAATACGGTGATCTGCCAAAATTGAACCAATCGCAGCAATCACACCTGTTTCATCTTGCACCATAAAACGCAAATAATATTCGCACTGCACATCTGCCATAGGCAAGGTTGCCAACTCTTGACGCTCTGCTGCCACATAGCCCATCGGCGGTGCTAAATATTTTACGCCACCCGAAGCAACACGGGCAATATCCATGACATCGGCAATCACCGCTGATGCCGTTGGACGCTCCCCTGCGCCACGACCTGTATATACCGTATGTTCGACAAAATCACCTGATACCATCACAGCATTGTAAGAATCAGAAACCTGTGCAATTTGAGCTGCTAATGGCACCAAGGTCGGATGCACCCGCATTTCAACCTTCTGCACACCATCCACACAATGCGGCTTAGCAATGCCCAACAATTTAATGCGATAACCAAGCTCTGCCACCGCTTCAATATCGGCTGCGCCAATCCTACTGATCCCTTCGGTAAAGACTTCATCAAATTTAATCTTTGAACCAAATGCCATCGAAGCCAAAATAGATAATTTATGCGCCGTATCAATGCCTTCCACATCAAAGGTTGGGTCTGCTTCGGCATAACCCAACGCTTGCGCTTCTTTCAATACATCCGCGTAATCTGAGCCTTCATTTTCCATTTTGGTCAAAATAAAGTTACACGTACCATTTAAAATACCATAGACGGACTCAATCGCATTGGCAGCCAAGCCTTCACGCAAGGCTTTCAAGCAAGGGATACCACCCGCCACAGCCGCTTCAAAACCAATCGCCACACCATGTTTTTCAGCCAAGGGGAATAGTTCTTCACCATGTTTGGCAATCAAAGCTTTATTGGCTGTGACCACATGTTTACCATGCTCAATCGCCGTTGCCACAAATGTACGCGCTGGCTCATAACCACCAATGAGTTCAATCACCAAATCAATATCATCAGCAGTGACAATATCATTGGCGTCATCGGTCAAACGAACATCCGACAAGTCCAGTCCAAAATTGCGATCCAAATTGCGATCTGCGGCGGCTACCAGCACCAATTTTTTACCCAAACGGCGTGCCATCAATGATTGCTGTTCAATCAAAATACGCGCTGCCCCAAGACCAATCGTCCCTAGCCCTAAAATACCTACTCGAATTTCATTCATTTTGACTCCAAATTTTTAACTGATGTTAGGCATTTCTCTGCAATACATCGTTATTTTCAAGTACGTCACCCTCGAATGCGTGTGTCGAGGGTCTTTTATTTCAACCCATAGATCCCCGATACAAGATTTCGGGGATGACGCTGTTTTTTGATAAGGTGCGTAACATCAGTTTCTAACATAAACGCATGCCTCTAAGCATGTTTCTTATACGTTATTAGCTTCCTGCACCCGCATGTAAAAATTGACGCATGCCTCGCAAGGCCTGACGTGTGCGATGTTCATTCTCAATCAAGGCGATACGCACAAAATCATCGCCGTAATCACCAAAACCAATACCAGGGGATACGGATACCCCTGCTTCAACCAGCATTTTTTTAGAAAATTCCAACGACCCCATGGCTTTAAATTCATCAGGAATTTCAGCCCAAACAAACATGGATGCCTTGGGTTTATCTGCCATCCAACCCATTTTATGTAAGCCATCAATCAATACATCACGACGCGATTGATACATGCTGCGAATCTCTTCCACACAATCTTGCGGCCCATTCAGCGCGGCACAAGAAGCGATTTGTAAGGGTTGGAATGTGCCATAATCCAAATAGGATTTAATTTTTGCCAAGGCTGCCACAATTTCTTTGTTGCCCACCATAAAACCCATGCGCCAACCTGGCATATTGTAACTTTTGGATAGCGAATAAAACTCAACTGCCACATCTTTGGCACCATCGACCTGCATGATGGATGGGCAGACATAACCATCAAAGGTAATTTCCGCATAGGCAATGTCAGAGACCACAATCAGTTTATTTTCACGCGCAAAATCCACCAACTTCACATAAAAATCCAAGTCCACGACTTGCGCCGTTGGGTTGGATGGAAAATTGACAATAATAATCTTGGGGCGAGGCCAAGAATCTTTCACCGCTTTTTCAATATCCGCAAAATAATCACGATCTGGACCCATCGGAACATGACGAATATCTGCACCTGCAATAATGAAACCATAAGGGTGAATCGGATAGGCAGGGTTGGGCGTTAAAATCAAATCACCGGGGGAAGTAATGGCGACGGCTAAATGTGCCAAGCCTTCTTTCGAACCTATGGTGGCAATGGCTTCGGTTTCTGGATCAAGATCGACATCAAATTTACGTTTGTACCAGCCACATATAGCTTTGCGTAGACCATAAATACCACGAGAGACTGAATAACGATGGTTGCGACCATCTTGTGCCGCTTCACAAAGCTTATCGACAATATGTTGCGGTGTCGGTTGATCGGGATTACCCATGCCAAAATCAATAATATCTTTATCGGCATGACGAAGTTCCATTTTAAGCTTGTTCACTTCAGCAAACACATAAGGGGGAAGACGTTTTATTTTTTCAAATTCAAGCATGACTTAAAAGTTCAGCTCCTTTGTTGTAACAACAGATATGGCAAACGCAATCAATCCAACACTTGAATCAAGGATTCACATGCTTTTTTCGCATCAGAAAAAATCATCATGGTTTTATCCATATAAAACAAATCATTATCAAGCCCTGCATAACCCACCGATAAGGAACGTTTGATGATCAGTACATGAGCAGCCTTACTTACATCCAAAATGGGCATCCCATAAATAGGGCTGGTCGGATCGGTTTTGGCTGATGGATTGGTCACATCATTGGCACCAATCACCAATACGACATCGGTATCGGCAAATTCTGGATTGATTTCATCCATTTCATACACAATATCATAGGGTACATCCGCTTCTGCCAACAACACATTCATGTGTCCTGGCATACGCCCAGCCACAGGATGGATGGCAAATTTCACCTGCACACCTTGCTTCATCAAAATATCCACCACTTCTTTGAGCGCATGTTGCGCCCGTGCGACAGCCAAACCATAACCTGGCACAATCACCACACTGCGTGCATTTTTTAACAAAAAGGCAGCATCTTCTGCCGCACCTGATTTGAAGGGTCGATCTTCTTTGATACCACCTGAGGCAGCAGGCGCATCCCCACCAAAGCCACCCAGTAAGACATTAAAAAGCGAGCGATTCATCGCCTTACACATAATGTATGACAAAATAGCACCCGATGAACCCACCAAAGCACCGGCCACAATCAACATATTATTGCCCAGTGTGAAGCCAATGCCTGCCGCAGCCCAACCCGAATACGAATTCAACATCGACACAATCACAGGCATATCC
>NVWS02000020.1 GCA_002746295.2 Zetaproteobacteria bacterium | reverse complement strand
TTAACTCACGCCAATGCCTTCACGCCATGCCAAGACAAGACGAAATTCTTCATTCGTTAAGTCCATGGATAAATCAGCTTTCATTTCAGTTAATGAGGCATAAGGATCGGCATCATCCAGTTCTTCCATCACCAAATCAAAGTTAGGGATGATTTTGGACACATCCACTTGCATAGCTGCACGTACCAAGGCAATAAAATGATTCACAATTGTTTTTTCATTCACACCTTGAAGTTCAGCAATTTCTTGGGCTGACATGCCTTTTTTATACAAATTCCATGTATGACCTTGCGCATCAGTCGGAGATGGACCTTTCGCCAACAGCTTAGGAAAGCCACCTGTTTCACTCAATTTACCACTCGCACGCGCTGACGTATGTTTGTTGACCAAAGCAACAATCACATCACCATAGGCATCCAGTTTATGCTGCCCCATACCACTGATCTTTTTCAAGGACTCCACTTCAATCGAATCTGTAAACTGGCTAATTTCAGTCAATGCCACATCACTGACAATGACATGATTGGCCACATCTTCATTTTCAGCAAGCCCCGAACGCAAAGCCACCAATTTCTTAAACAATGCTTCATCACGCCCTTGTGAGAAACGGCGTAATTTACGTTTGATACCGGGTTGGTAGCGTGCCAATACAGCATCGCCGCCCTTCAAAAGCAACTTGCCTTTTTTCGTCACAACCAATGCAGCCCGACGGGAAACATCTTGTTGGAAGTAACCTTGATGCACCAATTGGCGCAAAATGGATGTCCATTCATCACCATTGATATCGGCACCTTGACCATGTGATTTTACTTTTTCGTGTTTATGGCTCAAAATCCGTGCGTTTTTAGAGCCGCGTAAGACATCAATAATATAGCCTACACCGAAATCACCCTTGGTTTCTTGCACGCAACGAATCGCCAATTGTGCCAATTCTGTACCATCATAGGTTTCAGGTGGATCCATACAAACATCGCAATTGCCGCAGTCATCGTCCATATTTTCACCAAAATAGCCCAATAACACCCGACGACGACAGGTTAAGGCTTCCGATAAAGCCACCATACTGTTCAATTTATGCACTTCTACACGACGTTGATCTATATTTTCCACATTTTCAATCAAACGGCGTACCAAATTCACATCACCTGAACCATATAAAAGCAATGCTTCGGATTCTTGACCATCACGCCCTGCACGCCCTGTTTCTTGGTAATATGATTCAATAGATTTGGGTAAATCATGGTGAATCACAAAACGTACATTCGGCTTATCCACACCCATACCAAAAGCAATGGTGGCAACAATGACTTTGACACGATCTCGTAAAAAATCATCTTGTACTTTTTCACGAGAACGCCCTGGCATACCTGCATGATAAGCCGCTGCACGAATGCCATGACGTTGTAAATTCACTGCCATATCTTCCACGCGTTTGCGTGACAAACAGTAAATAATACCGCAACAATCTTTCCAATCTTCTAAAAATTGTAACACTTGTGTCAGTGGCTGGCGTTTTTCTGCCACCAAATATCGAATATTGGGGCGGTCAAAACTCGAAACAAAACGTTTTGCCTTCTGCAAGCTTAGGCGATCTGCAATATCTTCACGGGTATGTTCATCTGCTGTGGCTGTCAGTGCAATCATCGGCACATCAGGAAAAACATCACGCAACTCACCCAAACGCACATATTCAGGACGGAAATCATGCCCCCATTGAGAAACACAATGCGCTTCATCCACCGCAAACATACCAACTTTTATTTTTTCCAAGCGTTTCTGAAATGCTTTGGTCAACAAGCGTTCGGGGGCGACATAGAGCAAATCCAGCTCACCTTTCTCAAAACGCGCCAACACATCTTTGGACTCTGCTGCCTTCAAGGATGAGTTATAATAAGCAGCATTGACACCACAACGGGTCAAGGCATCCACTTGGTCTTTCATCAAAGAAATCAACGGCGAAACAACAATCCCCGTACCTTCACGCATGATGGCAGGAATCTGATAACATAAGGATTTACCACCGCCTGTCGGCATCAAGACAAACGCATCTTTTCCATCCAAAATATTACAAATAATATCTTCCTGCATCGGACGAAATTCATCATAACCAAAAACATCTTTAAGCACTTTACGTGCTTGTTCTTTTACTTTTTTAGTAGCCATATCATACATAACAACATAAAACAGATGCGATAGCAAACTTAAAGCCTTTTCCTGAGCAAATGCTATAGCAGTTTAAGTATCAAGTGACACCGATACAAGCACTCAGGGGTGACCCCATACTTAAACCACTAGAGCAGCGATTATTGAAGAATTTTGATAATTCTTTGACGATAAGTGCTATGGCATGACATACAAGCACTTAACATATTGGACTGCTGTTGAATTAAGCCATTCATATTTTTGGCCTTAGCCTCTTTTTCAATATTCAACGCCAGTTGATGAACTTTTTCATCTGTTTTTTTGAAGTCGGGAACTTCAGTGCGTAAACTTCCCATAATTTTCATCTTTTGCCACATGGATGGTTCATCATGGTAAGCAATCTTATGCGCTGATTGAGCTGCTTGCTCAAAATCTTCGACCAGTATGGCTTGATTCAATGCAGCATAATCTTGCCCCAAGTGCTGCATCACGACCTTTAATGTACCTTCCTCAGCGATATGGGATATAGCTGGGTCTTGAGATGATTGATCCGATGCCAAGACCGTGGTTGTACAACATAGGCTAATGGTGAGTAAAGCAAGTGTTTTTTTCATGGTTCCTCCAAGTGTTAAAAGCTGTATTCTAATTCGCTATAAATGCGATCATTTTGATCAAATTGACCAAAAAAGGCTGTGTTATGACCTGTAAATAAATCCACGCCCAAACGAGTCGTGATTTGATCATTGAATTCATAAGCAATTTTAGGGCGAATCATGCTGCTTCCATCGCTCCAGTTGACCAACATAATCATTTCTGGTTTTAATTTTTCATTCATATAATCGGTTGAAAGCATCAGGCTCACAAAACCTGAACTTCTTTTTTCCAATACTTGCGTTTGTCGCTGCTGCAAGTACCGAATGAAAAATTGCGGACTAATACGCCAATTATTTTGATTATAATCCAAGCCAAGGGCGGCATTCCAAGTGTTTGTATGTGCGATGCGTGCATTGGTAGTCACCGCCTCATTGATATTCACAGCCACTTCACCACGCAACACAATGGCATCAAAGGCATTGGAAAATGAGCCGCCCAAGGTGTGCATTTGTTGATACCTTGGTGTTATCAATAAACGTCCTTGTGAAAATATTTTATCCAAAACAGGATTATCTTTCCAGCCATAAAACCAATTCAAAGACACATCCCAGCCCTGCATATTACTGCGCCATGCTGCACCATATTCTGTATTTTTAACTGCCCAGTTGGGTTTATTGTCAGCTTGAATCACAGGCGCAACACCTTGCGGTGGCAGCGGTGCTTGATATGCCCATCTTGAGCCAAGGGGTGCGAACTGAGTCACCTTGGCATCAGGAATCACCAAAAACTCAAACTCATGTTCATGACCATCCAAATAAGCATAATAATTCAAACGCGCAGCCACCACACCCGTGCGTGAATCCAAAAAGTCATCCAACAAAAATTCACGCATATTCAAAGGATTGACAATATCAAGCAAACGAAGCCCATCCGTCTTTCCCCATACAATTTGCTGTTGCCCCAAACGGAAATCAAAATCATCACCCGCATAAAGTAAATAAGCTTCTTTGACTTCCGAAAAAGTTCGGTAGTAGTTTTTAATGCTGGGGGTTAAGGTGCTTGCATTGCTGGCTTGCAAATCCATCGCAGCATCATACCAAGTCAAAAAACGTCCACGAAACTCCCAACGGTCACTCAAAATAAGCTCAGGTTTAAGATCCAAACGATTTTGAACCTTATCCAAGCCTTTGTTTCCAGAAATAAAGTATGCGGTTTCATTTTTCAATGTCCCATGCATTGTCCCAGTGACAGCATAGGCTTGGGTGAAGCTTAACCACCCAAGCACCGCAATTATCACAATCCGCTTCATACTTTGATATTCTTTTTTCCCAAACCAAGTAATACAGGGAACAAATAAACCGTCGCGACATAACAAACCGTCATCGTTGCTGCAATCAATGCACCCAATTTCATTTGCGGGTAAAGCGCCGCAGATAATAGGACGAGAAACCCACCCACAACCACAATCGTATTGAATAAAATTGCATGTCCAACACTACGGTTGGTATTGATGACACTTTCCTCATAAGTGTGGTCAGCGATACTTTCTTCATGATAGCGATGCAGGTAGTGAATAGCGAAATCCACACCAATACCCAATGCCATTGCTCCCGTAAGTGCGGTTGCAAGATCAAGTGGGATACCCACATTCCCCATCGTGCCATAGTTCACCGTCACCGCCAATGAGACAGGAATCATGGCAATAAAAGCAATCAATAAGCGTTTGAACATCCACCAACACAACAAAAAAATAGCCAGAATAGACAGAGCCAAGGAGGTGATTTGCCCCGCAATAATCATCTGTGCCAAACGGTGTAGTGTAAAACCTGTACCCGCCCATTCAACTTGATAGCCCGCTGACGAGGGAAACCATACATCGGTTTTACTTTTCAAGTTTTTCAACATCATAGCGACAGCATGGGTGCTATCAGTCTTCATATTGATACGAATATGTGCCTGTCGATAATCGCCTGTCATAAAGGTTTCAAAATCATCAGGTGCGCCCGAGAAGGAATACAGTAACAAATACTGTGCAGCCAAATTAGATGACTCAGGCACACGGTTGTAGGCAGGATTATCAGCATGCAACGCCTGATTCATCAACATCAGAAATTCCGAAATGGATGAGGTATCACCCACCACGGGGTCTTTTTCAATTTCCTTCTGTAAATCCACAATATGTTGCAAAAACACGGGTTCTAATAAACCATTTTCTTTGCCTGTATCAATCATAATATCCAAACTGGTTGTGCCTGAAAAATGTTCGTTTAATACCGTATCAGCATGACGAACTGGGTCATTGGGTTTGAATTGTGCCACCAAGGAAGCATCCACGCCCAAACGCATAATACCGATGACTGAGATGGTGGTCAGTAAAGCAAACATAAGCATGATACGTTTGGGGTAATTCAAAATGGCTTGGCTCGACCACTCGATATAACCCGAAAATAATGGTTTACGGGCAGTATGCGCAGCTTCTTCAGGCAACAACATCAGTGCAGCAGGAAACAGAAGCATGGTCACAATTAACGCATAGGTAATACCGACAGCAGCAAATATACCAAATTCTTGAATCGGAGGTAACTCCGATGACAACATGGATAAAAAACCCACACCTGTTGTGACAGAGGTCATCAGCATGGGTTTCCATAATTCATGCATGACTTCAATAATCCGCTCTTTTCGATGGTTATATTTGCCATAATGTGCCAATAAGCGTTCACGGCTTAAAAAGTGTACAGCATCAGCAATACCAATGGCCATGATAAGAATGGGTAACATGGTGGTGATGGTATAAATATTGAAACCCAAAGCTGCCATCGTGCCAAGCGTCCATATTTCAGCGATAAG
>NVWS02000019.1 GCA_002746295.2 Zetaproteobacteria bacterium | reverse complement strand
TTCAGCCACATGTTTCTGCATAAAATCACCATGACACATGGATGTGAGCATCGTAGTCATTTCATCATGCAATTGTTGCAAATCAATATCAGGTGCAGAGCCTCGTATTAAATCAGGCACTTGGCAGTAAGCACAATGCCAGTTACAGGCATTGTTCGGATTCAAATTAATACCAAGCGATACACCGCCTGCACGCCGTGAAATCACGGGGTACACATAACGCATCCCCATGACATCACGATCATGATTTTTGGTACTTAAACAGTGCTTTAGAATAGCCAAGGTGCTTCTTGTTGTCTTTTTTCTTCATAGGCTTGAATGGCATCCGCTTGCTGCAAGGTTAAGCTAATATCATCCAAACCATTCAACAGGCAATGCTTGCGAAAGTCATCCACCTCAAAATGAAAGACTTGTTTACTCGGAGAAGTGACTGTTTGTGTAGATAAATCAATGGCAATACTTGCACCTTCTTGCGCTTCAACTTCTTCAAACAATACATCCATATCTGCATCACTTAAAACAATCGGTAAAATGCCATTTTTAAAACAGTTGTTGTAAAAAATATCCGCAAAACTGGGCGCAATCACACAAGAAATACCGTAATCCAATATTGCCCAAGGTGCATGTTCACGCGATGAGCCACAACCAAAGTTTTCACGCGCCAAAAGAATTTCAGCACCCTGATAACGGGGTTGATTCAATATAAAATTTTTACGTACAGGACGATGACTGCAATCCATTTCAGGTTGTCCCACATCTTCATAACGCCATTCATCAAATAAAAATGGACCATAACCTGTGCGCTTGATGCTTTTAAGAAATTGTTTAGGGATAATCGCATCGGTATCGACATTGGCACGATCCAAGGGTATGGTTAAACCGTTTAATGTTGTAAATGCTTGCATGATTAACTCCAACCTCTGATATCAACAAAGTGACCTTTAATCGCAGCAGCGGCTGCCATGGCAGGACTGACCAAGTGCGTGCGACCACCCGCACCCTGACGACCTTCAAAATTTCGGTTGGATGTCGAAGCGCACCGCTCACCTGCATTCAAACGGTCAGCATTCATCGCCAAACACATGGAGCATCCAGGTTCACGCCATTCAAAGCCTGCATCCATAAAAACCTTATCCAAACCTTCAGCTTCAGCTTGCGCTTTCACCAAGCCTGAACCTGGCACAACCATCGCTAGTTTCACATGGGCGGCAATCTGATGCCCTTTTGCAATCGCTGCTGCCGCGCGAAAATCTTCAATACGGGCATTGGTACAAGAGCCAATAAACACCTTATCAATAGAAATATCTTGCATGGGTGTATTTTCACTTAAATCCATATATGCCAAGGCGCGTGACCAACCTTCACGTTGCACACCATCTTTGGCATCATCCAACGATGGCGTACTGCCTGTAATGGGAACGACCATTTCAGGACTGGTTCCCCAACTCACTTGCGGCGCAATATCTGCGGCATTCAAATGAATATCTTTATCAAAGATGGCATCATCATCCGAATGCAAATCCGACCACGCCTCAACGGCTTGATTCCACATCTCACCCTGCGGTGAAAAAGGACGATTTTTCACATAATCCAAGGTGACAGCATCCACAGCCACCATGCCAAAGCGTGCGCCAGCTTCAATGGTCATATTGCATAAGGTCATACGCCCTTCCATGCTTAACGACTGAACGCCTGTACCTGCAAATTCAATGGCGTAACCTGTGCCACCTGCGGTGCCGATTTGACCAATGATATACAAGGCCACATCTTTGCCTGTGATACCTTCAGGTAAATCACCATCCACACTGATGCGCATGGTTTTGGGCTTTTTCTGAATCAATGTTTGGGTTGCCAACACATGTTCAACTTCTGATGTGCCAATCCCTGACGCAATCGCGCCCAATGCACCATGTGTAGAGGTGTGGGAATCACCACAAACCACGGTCATCCCTGGTAACACTAAACCTTGTTCAGGGCCAACCACATGCACAATACCTTGACGAATATCGCCCATCGAAAACTCTTGAATACCAAATTCTTTGCAATTGTTACCCAAGGCTTCCACTTGTGTCCGTGCCACAGGATCGGTGATGCCATGCTCTAAACCTGTGGTGGGAACATTATGATCGGGCGTTGCCACTGTCGCACTGACACGCCACGGTTTACGCCCTGTTAATCTCAAACCTTCAAAGGCTTGTGGACTGGTGACTTCATGCACCAATTGTCGATCAATATACAACAACACCGAGCCATCATCATTGGCTTTCACCAGATGTTGTTGCCAAACTTTTTCAAATAATGTTTTCGCCATGTTCACTCCTTGCGGCGGCGTACTCTAGGAGTCAAGCAAACTTAGCTCAAGTGAGGGCAAAGCAGAGCTTCTACAACACCGACATTACTATATCTTTCAATTTTTCGTATTTATAAGGTTTCTGAACCACAGCCGCCAATGAATACTCTGAAAATTCAGCCTGAATTTCACTGGCATGGTAGCCACTTGATATGACCACGCGAACATCTGGATTTATTTTTTTCAATGCCACAAAACAAGCTTTACCATCCATTTTAGGCATGGTCATATCCAACAACACCATACCAATGGGTACATCGGATGATTGGTAAACCTCGACTGCCTCCAAACCATCCTCTGCCTGCAATACCTTTAACCCCATATTTTCCAACATTTGACATGCCACGTCACGAATCATGGCTTCATCATCCACCAACAACACTGTACCCTGTTTCCTGCCCTTATCTGTTTTGACATCCAATGGCATGTTTTCCGAAGGATTGTTTGTTTTATCCCAAGGCAGGAGTAAGCGGAAACACGTCCCTTTACCCACCTCACTATGCACATCCAATGCACCATGATGCGCTCTCACAATACCCAATACAGCACTCATACCCAAACCACGTCCTGTGAATTTGGTGGTAAAAAAAGGGTCAAAAATCTTATTCAGTGTTTTTTGATCCATACCGCAACCTTGATCCTGCACTTCTACAAACACGAAATCGCCTGCTTCCACCCCCCAGTCATAAGTCATATCTTTTAAGGCATCATGGGACACATGACAAACCCCAGTACGACACACAATGCTGCCCGACTCCATAGATTCATTGGCATTGGTCATCAAGTTCAAAATAATTTGTTGAATTTGAGATTGATCGACTTGAACCCGTGGCAACGATTCATTCAAATCATAATGAATCGTAATGTTTTTCTTCATGGAAACTTGCAGCAATTCAGCGGTATCCTGAATCAATGATGTGAGCTGTACCGCTTGCACAATAAACTGCCCTCGCCCAGAATATGCTAACATTTGTTGGCATAAACCCGCTGCTTTATCCGTTGCTTTCAATGTGTTCCCTATATATTTTTTCACCTCATTAGATGGTGTTACCCCATGCTTTATGAGTTCCACATTACCCATGATAACCGATAGTAAATTATTAAAATCATGCGCAATCCCACCCGCCAACACGCCAAGACTTTCCAAACGCTGGCTGTGTTCCATTGCAGATTTCAACGCCAGACTTTCTTTTTCTTCCTGCAAACGCTGGGTCACATCATGCAGCAAAACCACCCATACTTGCTTTCCATCTTCTTCAAAGGAAACACCTTGTGCTTCGACAAAAAATATTGAACCATCCAGACGCACATGTTTTTCTAGTAATAAAGGAACACGATCCACTTGCTTACTATCCCGAATACGTTGTGCTACTTGGGAGCGGTCATCTTTATGGATATATTTTAATACATTTTTGCCTACCAAATCATCATTTTTTTTATGACCATACATTTTTATCGCAGCAGGGTTGGCAAACAAACAACGACCATATTGATGAACAATGACAGCATCAGGAATCACATCAAAAAGTTTGCGCAAGCGTTGTTCAAGCTTGGATAAGTCATGAACCTTTTCTTCAAGTTGAGATTTAACTTTTAACAGCTCATTATGATTCTTTGATTTCTCTTGTATCAAAGAAACAACACGCCAAGCAAGAAAGGATAAATAGATCAACAATAAAATAATCATAGCTTTTAATGCATATTTTTGAAGGTTTTGTACTTTTAAGTCATGTTCATATTGCATATCAAAATGCTTTGAAAGTTTTTGAATATTTTCTGCTGTGCCACAGTTCACCGCAACCTCAATACTCCCCTGAACACGCTGACCATACGTCAATAAAATATGAACATGCCGCGTTAATTCTGGAATATCTAAAAACTTTTCATCACTTTGCGTTAAAACTTTTTTCAAATGTTCATCATCAGGTTGCAACAAGTATTGATACACATTTTCACTATAAATTCTCAGTGCCATGGTGTGTTGGGGGTATTGATTAATCAACATCTTGATGAAGGTGGCGAAATAACGTTGTGAATTAATCAATACACCCAAATCAGATTTAAAATCATTGATGGCATGTGTTTGAATATCTACAGACGCTTGTACACGCTCAAAATACTTTGAAAGTATAGCTATATTATGTATCAAATGGTCAATTTTAAACATGCCTTGTTGCAAACGATGTGTTGAAGCTGTGAGCTGATCATAATGATAAATATGACGGTTCAATAGCATCAACATATTCAATTCACTTTCAGCATCCAAACGAATTTCATGTTCCAAAGCCGCATGTATTTTTTGGTAATTGATTTCACTACTATGATGAAAGTCATTCATTCTCATGATAATCAATAAAGCCAGTAAAATCAGTACAACCACAGCAAGATGCCATTTTACAGTGATATTTTGCATTACTCTTGCCCCTGTTTCACAGGCTCCAGTGATTTTCCTTGGTATATTCCAGGTAGGGTGTAAAGAAAATGTATGATCGAAGCAATATCTTGATCGGGAATTTGGCGACCCAATTGGTACTTACCCATGCTGCGGATGGTTTCATCCAATTTTTCTATGCGACCATCATGAAAATACGGCGGTGTCAAAACTACCAAACGAAGCGATGGCACCTTGAACTTGTGCTTGTCTTCCTCATCCCCCGTGACATTAAAACGCCCCAAAGAAGCCTTATCATTGCTTGGGAAATCATCAAAATAATTCGCCATCACACCCAATACTTGGTATAAATTACCACCCACATTACGCCCTTGATGACATGCCACACAGCCATACAATTTGAATAAATGATAACCATGCTTCTCTTCCGCTGTAATAGCGGATTCATGGCCTCTTAAATATTGATCAAAACGCGAATCAAGTGTGAGTAATGTTTTTTCATACTCTGCAATGGAACGACGAATACAGTCAGCATCCAAGCCTTGCTTACATACAGGTGCTGCAAGTTTTTGATAATCTTTATCAGGTTGAAGCTTTCTTAAAATTTCCTCCCAATTGGATGCCATTTCCGCATGATTGTTCACAGAACCATTCACTTGCTCTTCCAATGTTGCCGCACGACCATCCCAAAATTGAGAAAAATTCAAGGCTGCATTAAAAACAGTGGGGCTGTTTACAGCACCTTCACGACCCTCAACACCAAAAGAGTATTTTAAATGATCGGCACCCCCAGCATGGGTTAAATCATGACAGTGCGCACAATTGATCGAGTTATCGTGGGATAAACGTGTATCAAAAAAGAGTTTTTTACCCAGTGAAACCTTTGCAGGATTCGTGTTGATTACTTGGATAGGTTGAATCGGTTCAATGCTTAAATCCAACGACCAAGCTACCTGACTCCACAACATTCCAACCCATACACCACATAATTTAGCATAAAACTTTAGCATTCAAATCTCCACCCTTATGGTTGGATAGAATCATGCCTATGACGCTGCTGTAATACAATCATGCCACTTAAAAAAAGAACAAAGACCAATAACTGCATGCCACTGGGGTGATCATCATAACCCATCAACACATGCAACAATTCACCCAAAATACTTTCCATGGACAACCATGATGAAGTATCCCAAAGGGTATCCACCAAGGAAGGCAGTACCTCAATCAAGGTTAAATTTACAGCGGCTTGAGATGCCATCCCAGCTGCCAATAACATTAACAACCATGACAAAACCATAAACAGTGATTGAACGGGTATGCGTGCTAAACCACGGTACAAAACAAAGCCCACAGCGACCCCAGATAACAAGCCCAAAAGACCACCCAGCAACATTCCCCAACCATCACTCTGTGCGTCTTGCGCTGCACCAAAAAGAAAGAAAACAGCTTCCGATCCTTCACGCATCACTGCCGATAAAGCCACAATAAACAGAGCTGTACTGGGCAATTCACCTGAAGATACCGAAGAACCAATATGTTTCATACGCATGGACATTTCACGCCCATTTTGACTCATCCATAAGACTGTCCAAGCCAATAAACATGCTGCAATGGATAAAACCACTGCATTAAAAATAAACTCCCCACTCCCATCCATGGAGGCTTCCATTTCTTCCATCAACAGTGCCACCACCACAGCACCCAAGAAACCAAGCAGTGCCCCCAAGAAAATCCAACGACGACTATGTTGTGCGCCGACGGTTGCAGTCAGTAATACACCCAACACCAATGACATTTCTAACACTTCTCGAAACACAATCATCCATGATGCAATCATGCTTTCTCTCCTTGTTTTGTACGATTAAAACATTGTTTGCATGTGCCAAAAATGAGCAATTGATGCCCATCCATCTGAAATTCGTATTGCTTGGCAACATCATGTTGACGTTGCTCAATGTGCGCATCAAAAAATTCTTCAATAGCACCGCATACACGACATACCAAATGATCATGATGAGATTTATCAGAACGTTCATAACGTTTTTTATCACCCAAATGAATGGCTTCAATCAAACCAGCATCTTCAAGCGCCGTTAAGCCTCTATAAATGGTGGCAATGCCAATGGAATGCCCTGCATCACTCAATGCACGTGCCAAAACCTCGGCATCCCAATGTTGATTGGATTGATTGATGGTATCTAAAATAGCTTGTCGCTGTGCAGTGAGTTTTATCATATATGCGAATGATAATTATTATCAATAAATATCGCAAGTACATCGGTTCAATCCCTATTTTCAGTCACCCAAAGCCATTCATCAAGCACTGGGAAAGACTCAGGTAAACTTTTCAACCACGCATGAGCTGCATCTTTTTGGCTCACCGTTGTCCAAAACTGTTGTTTACTTTTATCATCATCAAGGCAGCGAATCAGCCCCAAGCCATCTTCACCCAGCAGCCAAGCCTGCAACATCAAACCACGTTGCGGTGGCACCTTGAGTTCTATAATCCAAACATCGCTGGCTTTCATGGCTTGCGCTCCAATTTCACCCACGCACGCACATTGCGCTGATGTTCTGCCAAAGTCGCTGCAAAGGCATGACCACCCGTGCCATTGGCTACAAAATAAAGGTAATCCACATCGGCAGCAGGGTGCATGGCTGCGCGCAAACTGGCTTCACTGGGATTACAAATGGGTGTGGGTGGCAAACCTTTGCGCGTATATGAGTTCCAAGGTGTATCGGTGTGCAAATCTTTGCGATGGATATTCCCTGAAAACACACCATCACGTTTCCAAATACCATAAATCACTGTTGGGTCCATTTGGAGGGGCATATTTAAACGTAAACGGTTGCGAATCACTGCTGCCACCCAAGCTCGCTCCTGATTTAAGGCTGTCTCTTTTTCAATCACGGATGCCATAATGCGAACCTTTTCCCGTTCTTTTTTCGGTAAATTTTTCAGTATATTTTCTTGTGCCTTCAACATGGATTGCAAAATAATATTAGGCTGAACAGGCAAACGATAAGTATAGGTTTCAGGTAATAAATAACCTTCCTGCTGCTTTCTTGGTAAGAATTGATCCAAGCTTGTTTGCCATTGCTGGAATGAAATATGGGTTTGTTTGGCAAGGATTTGCAACACATTCACCGTTCGTAAACCTTCTGGAATGGTGACGCGGTGCTCCACCACCTTGCCTTTCACCAACAGTTCCAGCACATCAGGCATATTCATTTTACCTGAAAAATAAAACTCGCCTGCTTTCATCTTGCTGGCTTGCCCTTGGTGCTTTGCCCACAAACGAAACAAGCCAGCGGATGTGATGACATGTGTATTTTCTAACAACTCAGAAACATGATGTAAGGAAGCCCCTTTGGGTACGATGATGGTTTGCCCTTGAATATCGTGTTTTTTTTGCACCTCTTGCCAAACCAACCATACACCAGGCCCGAATATTGCGCCCATAATCAACAAAGCTTTTAACCACTTCACAAAGCCACTCCTTTTTCACATCTTAATGCGGCATAAAGTACATCCAATGCAGGATGTTGCATATCCAATTTTCGCCCATGGATACTGGCAACGGCTTGTAAAAACACACCACTATTGCTGCAAGCCATGGCTTCACAATCATCCAACCAAGCGACAGGGCAAGATATCCCTTTCACTAAACCTTGTTGGCATAAAAAATCTTGCACAACACCTGATAAAATACCTAGCCCTTGTGCCGTCCACCATTGCCCTTGGCGGTATAACAATATATTGGCAGTCAAGCTGTGCATAACCTCGCCATCCTGACATATCAAGGCTTTCCGACCTGCGGGAAGGCTGTCTTTCCATTGCCGCATCGCTCTTAATTCAAAGCTGTAATCTGCCGTGAATTTGGCAAGTTTTTCATACCTTGGAAACATCCATTCCACCGATTGAAGGTGTAAATTAGGACGTTTCAAACAGGACATGGTTTGCACATATACTTTCAATGTAGCTGTTTCTTTGGGTAACAACCCCCAAGCCGCCTCACCTGCGGATATGCTCATGCGAATCAGCCGATCATTCCCTTGTTGCATGGCTGCTTGATTGGCTTTATCAAACCACTTTTGAATTGTTGGCAGGCTCACATCCCAACCCAAGCATGTCATGCCTCGCTGCAAGCGTTGTTGATGCGCCAATAATAAAAACACATCCCTATTGACCACGCGCCATGTTTCAAAACAGCTTTCAGCATACGCCAAGCCGCGATTCAAGGTGTCGCTATATTGTATATCATAAGCCAGTGGCATTTTGAAATTATCCTTCATCATGGTAGAAGCTCGTATATACCGAAGTACTACCTTGAAGCCATTGAACACGCACGCGTCTATGACGTGGCGATTGAAACCCCATTAGAATTAGCCCCCAAACATTCCGTCCGACTGTACAATGAAGTGCTACTCAAGCATGAAATTTGCAGCCTCTTTTTTCATTCAAAATTCGTGGTGCTTACAATAAAATCGCTGGTAGTGGATCAAACCTGTGTTTTTACATCAATATTTCTGCCAAATTTCACCCTATTTCTCTCATGCTAAACACATATTTAACCCACTACCTAATCCTGACCCACTCAAATTTCAAAAGAGCCACAATATTAATGTTGAAAAAAACTATTTGTATGATTCTCTAGTCTTTCTTTAACTATTTGTATTTTACGATCAAATTTTTCGCCATTGATTAATTGGTCAAGATAAAGCTTAGCTAACCTGCTTTTAAGGCTATGATGTTTAGGATAGTACTCTTTAATTAGAAAGTAGACATATTGAGCCAAGGCATCTTTTCCTATAAATTGATGTTCATAATTTTCTCGTTTAAAGATCGCGCACGTAAGCCCCTCTTTGATAGCCGTGATGATATTTGAAGCAGACTTTTCTTTTACGAACAAAATAGTAAAACGATCTCCCACTTCATGGTCGCTATCGTGTGCATCAGAATTGGCAAATGGTGCCAAATATTTATGTTTGTTTTTTGTTTGAAGCGCCGTTAAATGGGTCATATTGTTATGTTCTTTTATTTTTTCTTCACCAAACACTTCAACACCATCAAGATGGGAACTTTTTAACATCTCTTTGTAAAAATCTTGATGAAGATGATATTTTCCATCCCGATAAACCCAGTTTGGATGCGCTAATATTGAAATACCCTTGGCTTCTTTGATTTTATTGATGACCCAAATATTCTTTGCATAATGCGTAGGGTCAATATTTTTATTAATGTTCTCTTTTTTTAAAGATGCGACTATATCTTGAAGTTCAGCTTCATATTTTGCAGTATCTTTTCTTTGATCTTCTATGGATTTATTGGCATGAATGGACAAAATATGCCCATTTCCCAATGCAATCGACATATCTTTTTTTCCACCAACACTGACTTCTTCACCAGCCAATACCAAAAGGTCAATGTCGTTCTCTTTGACTTTTTCTATGGCCTGAAGCGAACCGCTATAATTGTCATGGTCTGTAACGCTCATAAAATCCATTCCAGCACCTAAAGAAGCCATAGCCATAGCAAAAGGTGTAGTTTTTCCATCGGAACAGATGGAGTGCATATGCAAATCACCCTTTAATGGTCTTAATTTAATCATCACTTTATCAAGACAATAGAGACAAATAGTTTTTGATTCTTTATACGTAAAATTAACCTTGATCACAAATTCACCGATATGAGGCATATTGTATGTAAACAAAATTTTACCATTTTCAATTTTATAGTCTAGACTATCTTTATGGTAGTAATCACCTCGGGATAGCACTTCTATTGATTCAATATTACTGGTATTTTTTAGCGCAAGTTTATATTCCACTTCACTATTTTGTGCGACGACATTGGGTGTTATTTTCACAGTATTTTCCTATCTTTGTTATAATTTTATCATATACATGATTGCAAGGTGGTCAGGCAGGGTGCAACGTAAAACTTATAACAGTTGCCAGCCATATATAGCGGATATAGTAAGCGTATAGATTGCGAGAATAACAACATTTCTTGGGTTTCCAGAAAGTTTGGGTGTTTTAATTTGTGATACATTCAAAGCTATAATAATCATCGAACAAACATAGAGAATCACAGCAAAAGTATCCTTATCAAAAAGGCTCGAAAACAAAACAATAAAAACAAGTAATATGCTGTTGTTATCAAGCGCCAAACCTGTGTATTTTGTTCCGCCAGCAAGACCAAATGTGCTAAAGTAACTCAAGCGTAGCGCACTGGTCGCGACCATCAGAAATGCACCGATTAGGTATACAAGTGAAAAATCGCCAAAGCTTAAAAGAAGAATCGCAGGGGTAACACCATAGCTTACGATGTCTATCAGTACATCAAGTTGTCCACCAAAGGTACTGTCATCACCTGTGCGCCCTTTCATTCTTCGTGCAACCAGCCCATCTGCCCAATCAAAAGCCACCGCCCAAATCATGCCAATCATGGCAGCGGCATAAACGCCTTTAATACAAAAATAAATGGCAAGTATCGTACAAGCCAGACCTGCAAGGGAGCAAAGGTTGGGAAGATCCTTTACATAAGAGAGTATGGTTGGCTGTTGAGGTTTTGTTGTCATTCTGGTTCCTTGTAATGATATAATTCTACTTCACTTGAAGTGTGTGCTACCTTAGTCGCGAAGCTAATACTATTAAAAGGATTATAAAAGAATGGTTGTTTATACCGTAGGTACATTTGATTTATTGCATGTAGGGCATCTCGCCTTATTGGAATACTGCGCCAGCTTAGGGGATACTGTTGCCGTTGGTGTTGCCTCTGATGAAGTTGTCAAATTGTATAAGCCAAATATTCCAGTGATTCCTCTTGAGCAACGTATACAAATGCTGCTGGCTCTAAAATGTGTGGATATTGCACTTCCATATCACAAGCTAGATTACATCGGTGTTTGTATGCAAGTAAAAGCTGATATTTTTGTTATTGGTGAAGACTGGGGGAAAAAACCTCATAATATGGGTGTTGTCAACTATTTGAAAGCACAAGGTAAAAAAATTGTTCAAGTTCAATATAATCCACAGAACTCATCAACTAAAATCAAAGCAAAAGTTGTGGCTCAATATAAAGCTAGTGGGTTAAATATGTGTTTAGCATGAGAGAAATTTGGCAGAAATATTGATGTAGAAACACAGGTTTGATCCACTACCCCTTTACGATAAACTCGCTAAATCTTGGTGAAGAGTATTGAACATTAGTTAGGAATAAAAACGAGTAACGGGGCAGCGCCGTGCCGCTACATGAATTGGTTACCCTCTTAAACTCGGTGTTTTATTGTCTTGACGCAGGGGTCCACTATAAAATTTCTCTTCCTTAAAACTTGCGATGCACTGCCCCTCTCTTAGAGTCCTGCACGTTCACCTATCGGTTTATCTATCTCATGTGTCCTAACACAGCTATAAAGGAACTTTATGTCATTTCACCTTTCACCCATGCAGTTATCAGGAAAAGAAGTTTTACCCATTATTGAAGGCGGCAAGGGTGTTGCTGTATCCAATGGTGAAACAACAGGCGCTTGGGCTCGCGCTGGTGGTATCGGCACATTTTCGGCTGTCAATGCAGATAATATGGATGATGAAGGTCATATCATTCGCACCGTCTATAAAGGACGCAGCCGAAAAGAACGCTTTGAAGAGTTGGTCACGCAAGGCATTGCTGGTGGTATCAAACAAGCGCAGATTTCCCACGAGGTTGCGCAAGGTAATGGTCGCATCCACATGAATGTACTTTGGGAAATGGGTGGAGCTGAGCGCATTTTAAAAGGTGTGTTGGATGAGGCAAAAGATTTGATTCATGGTGTCACTTGTGGCGCAGGTATGCCATTCAAGCTCGCACCACTCGCAGCTTCGTATGGTGTTCACTATTACCCCATCATTTCATCAGCGCGTGCCTTCCGTGCTTTATGGCTTCGCTCTTATAAGAAGTTTCCCGAATGGTTGGGTGGCGTGGTTTATGAAGACCCTTGGCTGGCAGGTGGTCATAATGGATTATCCAATTCCGAAGATCCAAATAAACCTCAAGATCCATATCCGCGTATCATTGAATTGCGTCAAACCATGAATAAATTTGGTTTAAATCATGTACCAATTGTCATGGCTGGCGGCGTATGGTGTTTACGTGAATGGTCGGATTGGATTGATAATGATGACATTGGCCCCATTGTTTTTCAACTGGGAACGCGCCCGTTATTAACGCAAGAAAGCCCTATTTCTGATGTATGGAAACAACGTTTATTAAATTTAAAAGAAGGTGATATTAAACTGAATAAGTTTTCACCTACAGGTTTTTATTCATCGGCTATTTATAATAGTTTCTTACATGAGTTATACGAGCGTTCAGATCGTGAAATTGCCTTTATGGATCACGCTTCAGGCGATCATAGTGAGGCCTTCGCCTTTGGTGTACGTCATAAAAAAGTGTTTATCACCAAACATGATGCACATAGTGCCAAAGAATGGATTGCTGATGGCTTTAGTAAGGCACTATCTACGCCTGATTCAACACTCATTTTCGTTGCGCCCGATAAAGCCCAAGAAATTCGTCAAGATCAATTGGATTGCATGGGATGTTTATCTCAATGTGGTTTCTCAAACTGGGCAGCCAATGATTTGGGGACAACAGGTCGCAAAGCAGATCCCCGCAGTTTCTGCATTCAAAAAACATTGCAAGCAGTTGCCCATGATGGCGAACTCGATCATAATCTCATGTTTGCAGGGCATACTGCGTATCGTTTTGGTCAAGATCCTTTTTATGCCAATGGCTTTGTACCCACGGTGAAACAACTGGTCGATAAGATTATCACAGGCGATTAAATTCATACCATCTGGCATGCACAATCTTGTGTATGCCACTGCATGACACCAAGAAGGATGAACCTATGAACCCATCATTCAAAGCTGTGATGCAACCGCTATTGAATGCCTTGCGTGATTTAGCACCAATTGTGGCAGTCATTGTTTTTTTTCAAGTCTTTGTACTCCATCAAAGCATTCCCAATCTACCCGATATGTTGGTTGGTTTTGCTTGTGTGGTGGTTGGCTTAGCCCTATTTATTCAAGGTTTAGAATTGGCTCTTTTTCCCATCGGTGAAAAATTAGCCTATGCCTTTGCTAAAAAAGGTAGTCTTTTTTGGCTTTTACTCTTTGCTTTTTTATTGGGTTTTGGCACCACGATTGCAGAGCCTGCTTTGATTGCTATTGCAGGAAAAGCCGCTGATATTGCAGCTCAAGGTGAGTTGATTGGTAGCAGTGAGGCAGATAAATCAAGTTATGCCAATGGTTTACGTTTAAGCGTGGCTTTTTCTGTTGGCTTGGCGATTTTCCTTGGTGTCTTGCGTATTCTTAAAGGTTGGCGATTACCTTATATGATTATGGGTGGTTATATTATGGTGCAATTACTCACACCTTTTGCGCCTGAAGCCATTATTGGCATTGCCTATGATTCAGGTGGTGTGACCACCTCAACAATTACCGTTCCTTTGGTCACGGCATTGGGAGTCGGACTGGCATCTTCCATTGCAGGGCGAAATCCTGTACTCGATGGGTTTGGTCTGATTGCATTTGCGTCACTGCTGCCCATGCTTTTCGTCATGGTTTATGGCATGGTTGTATTGCCATGAATAGTTTATTACAAGATATGCTTAACACCACATTGAATACCTTATTTGATGTTGCACCCATTATAATTACCTTATTCTTTTTCCAGTTTGTGATTCTCAAACAGCCCGTTGCTCATATTGCCCAAATCATCAAGGGCTTATGTTTTGTCATCTTGGGGTTGGCTTTGTTTTTAGTTGGCTTGGAAAAAGCGATTTTTCCGCTGGGTGATACCATGGCGAGACAACTCACTGCCCCATCATTTCTATATGATGATGGAGAAATCGCGCGTTATCTTTGGCAAGATTATGCTTGGGTGTATTTGTTTGGTTTTCTCATTGGTTTTGCCACAACCTTAGCTGAACCCGCGCTCATTGCTGTTGCACTCAAGGCGCAAGAAATTTCAGGTGGAACGATTTCAGCATTCGGTTTACGCATTGCCGTGGCACTGGGTGTGGCACTGGGTGTATCATTGGGTTGTTTTCGTATTGTCACAGGTGGCGAGCTTTGGGCATTTATTATGGTCGCGTATATTGTGGTGATTATTCAAACATTCTTTGCGCCTAAAATCATTATTCCATTGGCTTATGATTCGGGTGGCGTAACGACTTCCACCGTGACTGTACCTTTACTTGCAGCATTAGGCTTGGGCTTGGCAAGCACCATTCCGGGGCGAAGCCCCATGATAGATGGTTTTGGGCTGATTGCTTTTGCCAGTGTTTTTCCCATCATGACAGTTCTATTTTATGCACAAATTTCAACATACCGACAACATCGTCAAAAATTCAAATAACTACGGATCTATCATGCATTTTAAACTTATTATTGCCCTTGTTGAAGACACCCAAACCGATGACATTATGTCTGCTGCACGTCAAGCTGGCGCAACGGGCGCAACGATTCTTTCGGGTGCACAAGGTGAAGGCTTGAACCCTCAACGTACTTTTTTTGGTTTATCTTTGGAAGCACAGCGAAACATGCTGATGTTCATTGTCGAAGAACATTTAAGTAAAACTGTGTTAGAACGCATTGCAGAAGTGGGTGGCTTTGAAGACAAGCCAGGTTCAGGTGTGGCATTTACACTTGATGTTGAAGATACCATTGGTTTAAGCTCACAAATTCATGCCATTACAGAAGAAAATGAGGCGATATTATGAGTGCCAACCCAGTCAACATTATACGTGTCAAAGATGTGATGAAGTTAGAGTTTGATATGGTTGAAAGTTGCGAAACCATTCGAGATGCACTAAAAAAGATGCAGCATGTTGCGACTAAATGCTTGATTGTGAATAAAAATAATGATGATGATGAATATGGCATGGTTGTACTGTCTGATATTGCCCGGCATGTTTTAACAAACAATCGATCCCCTGATCGTGTCAGTATTTATGAAATCATGAGTAAACCAGCTATTACCGTTCACCCAAATATGGATATTCGTCATACCAGTGCTCTTTTTGATCGCTTTGGACTATCTCGTGCGCCCGTGGTTAATCATGAAGGTCAAATGGTGGGCATTGTGAGTCACACAGATATGGTGATGAAGGGCTTATTACAAATGGACTAAACTACCACCTACTAAAGTAGGTGGGTTAGCGCATTCGGTGCTGATGACTAAAGTCATCAAGCTCGCACCATCATAAACGCGCATGAGTCAAAACATTAAAATCAAAGTCACCGTCTAAAGACGGTGGTTTTTACCAAATTACTGGAAAATAAATTTTGCTTACCCACTTGATTTTCAAAAGAGCCTAGAATTTCAATGAAACTCATGGTTAACACGTCCTAAATTAGCAAAAATTGGCGAAGGTGCTGAAGAAAAGGATAGCTTTAAAATCAAAATGAGAATTGGAGATAAGCAAGTGGCATTTTGAGATTATCCTTCATCATGGTAGAAGCTCGCACATGCCGAAGTACTACCTTGAAGCCATTGAACACGCACGCGTCTATGACGTGGCGATTGAAACCCCATTAGAATTAGCACCCAAACTTTCCGCCCGACTGCACAATGAAGTGCTACTCAAACGCGAAGATTTGCAGCCTGTGTTTTCATTCAAAATTCGTGGTGCTTACAATAAAATTGCCCACTTAACGGACGGTGAAAAACAACATGGTGTGCTTTGCGCATCGGCTGGTAACCATGCTCAAGGCGTTGCCTTGTCTGCCAAACATTTGGGCTTGAAAGCGACCATCGTCATGCCGCGCACCACGCCTGAAATCAAAGTTAAAGCCGTGGAAGCCTACGGTGCAACGGTCGTGTTATCGGGGGATTCTTATTCCGATGCCAGCACCCATGCCAATGAATTATGCAAAAAAACAGGCATGACCTATATTCATCCCTACGATGACCCTTTGGTGATTGCAGGACAAGGCACGGTTGCGGCTGAAATGCTACGTCAAACGCCATACGATTTGGATATGGTCTTTGTACCCATTGGTGGCGGTGGTTTGATTGCAGGCATCGCCACCTACCTCAAAGCATTCAGCCCCGACACTCAAATTATCGGTGTTGAACCTGTCGATTCAGCAGCCATGCATGATTCTATTCAGGCAGGTGAGCTGGTGGATTTGGCACAAGTGGGTATTTTTGCCGATGGTGTTGCGGTTAAAAAAGTGGGTACTGAAACCTTTGATTTGGTGCAACGCTATGTTGATGATATTATCTTGGTGGATACCGATGAAATATGCGCGGCTATCAAAGATATTTATGATGAAAACCGCTCCATTGTAGAGCCTGCGGGTGCTTTGGCTGTGGCAGGCATGAAAAGATATGTGCGCCAACATGATGTACGAAGCCAAGCCATCGCTTGCATTAATAGTGGTGCGAATATGAATTTTGATCGTTTACGTCATGTTGCCGAACGCTCTGAAATGGGCGAACGCCGCGAAGCCTTATTTGCAGTGACGATTTCAGAAGAAGCAGGAAGTTTTTTGCGTTTTTGTAAACTATTGGGTGATCGTTCTATCACTGAGTTTAATTACCGCCTATCAAGTCGGGAACAAGCGCATGTTTTTGTGGGTATTGCGGTCAATTCTGAACAAGAGCGTTTGGATATTTTACACACCTTACAGCAACACCAACCCGTGATTGATTTGATGGAAAACGAAGCGGCTAAACTGCATTTACGCCATATTGTGGGCGGTAAATCTGAACATATCCAGCATGAAAAATTATACCGCTTTGAATTTCCAGAACGCCCTGCTGCCCTATTGGATTTTCTCATTCATATAGCAGGGCGTTGGAATATTTCACTGTTTCACTATCGTAATCATGGCGCAGCTTTTGGACGGGTGTTGGTGGGTGTGGAAGTGTTAAAGTATGATGAGCAAGCCTTTCAAGGGTTTATTTTGACCTTGGGCTACCCTTGGGTGGATGAATCCGACAATGAAGCCTTAAAAATATTTTTATAAGACCTGATGTAGAAACTAAACTACCACCTACTAAAGTAGGTGGGTTAGCGCATTCGGTGCTGATGACTAAAGTCATCAAGCTCGCACCATCATAAACGCGCATGAGTCAAAACATTAAAATCAAAGTCACCGTCTAAAGAC
>NVWS02000018.1 GCA_002746295.2 Zetaproteobacteria bacterium | reverse complement strand
GTGACTTGCTTCATATTGATGTCGCCCAATTTTTCATAAGGTTCTTGAGTGATTGGGGGCTTTACAAGAGATCCCCGACACAAGCATTCGGGGATGACGCTGTTTTTTGGTTAAGTGCGTAACATCAGTAAGTCAGACAGACATCCTAGATATTCTTGCCTTTCCACTCTTTCCCCACCCAATCTTTTGATGAAAAATTGGGATAACGTGCATTGGTAAAATAAAGCCCGCGTGCAGGCGCGGTTGCAGCGGCTTGCTTGCGATCTTGGGCTGCTAAAATGTCGGCAAGCTGCTGAGGCGACCAACGCCCAATGCCCACTTGAATCAAGTTACCCATAATATTGCGCACCATGTGATATAAAAAAGCATTGGCTGAAATATTGATATGTATTTCCCAACCTTGGCGGTACATATCAATATGATGGATGGTACGAATGGCTGTGTGTGCTTGGCAGTGAGAGGCACGAAAAGATGTAAAATCATGCGTGCCGAGTAAATACTGGGCTGCTTCCTGCATGGCTTCAAGATTGATCGGACGAGGCATCCACCAATGTCGCCAAGGTGCTAGCACGGATGGCGTGGTTCGATTCCAAATTTGATAACGATAACTGCGTTCCACACATGAAAATCGCGCATGAAAATCATCTTCAACCGGCAATACACCCGTCACCGCCAAACCTTCTTTGATTTGATGGTTGATGCCTTGCGTGTAAGCACGCGCCGAACGTTGCCAACGCGCTTTGGAAACATCGGCATGTACCAACATGGCTTCAGCATGCACCCCACTATCGGTACGTCCTGCACAAATGGTGTTAATTGGGCGGCCTTCTAAGTTTTGTAAGGCTGTTTCCAAGGTCGCTTGGGCGGATGTGGCATTGTCTTGCTTTTGCCAACCATGATAAAAACGACCATCAAATTCGACGACCATGGCAATGCGTTGTGTGGCTTCTGTATTCAATGAAAAACTCCAATGTCGATAGCGATCCATGCCAGCATGATGACCATGCTGTGTGGTAAGTATTGTTGTTGAATCATATCAGGCTTGATAAGTAAGGGCTGATATGCCTGTCCCCAATGTTCCCAAACATGTTTGGCACAACGCTGTGAGTGTTGTTTCATCTGCAATAAAAGACTTAAAAGATGAGGCGGCAATTGCGATATTTTTTGTATGGGGTGCGTCCAAGGTAAGTCATTCCAATAGCGATAATGACGACGAATCAGTGCGCGAACCAAAAGATTCATGCGTGGAAAAAGGCAAAGATAAGGGTACAATATATGATGCAGACGCGGGTAATGGGATACCCCCTCAATCCAGCGTTCAATCGGAAATAAACGCCCCAAAAGCATGGCAAGTGTAAAAATAGCAGCCCAATGTAGTGCTAAGCTCCCCCCCAACTGCAAACCTTCTTGGCTGATGGGTATAAAAAATTGGGGAAAAATCAATGCGCCAGGGGTGAAGATGGCATGTAACACCACGGTTGGAATCAAAATCCAACGCAACAACTGCCAGTTTCGCCAACACAGGCGTAGTGCTGCTTGTTTATCGGCGGCTAAAACAAAGATCACAACAATGAGAAAAACGATTTGCAACAGGTGTTCATACCAAGCTTCAAGCAGGAGGGTGCTGGCGATGCAAAGTGCTGCAAGCAAAAGCCGCATGCTTACTAAATACCGTTACCATCCAAAAAATCTTCAAGTTTTTGATGCTCTTTAGAAATGTCTCGTTTCACTTGTGCATCATGGGGGTTATTGCCTTGTTCATTGGGATGAAAACCATCAATCCGTTCATTGATATCATCCATCAAGGTCAATACATGGGTCAGCACCTGCGCCACAGGGTCAGGCATTTGATGATGATCCAAATTGATGCGCCCATTTTCAATCACAGGTTCATTTTTCCCTACAATCGTACCAGGAATGCCAATCACTGTGGCATGTTCAGGCACATCTTTCAATACCACCGAATTCGCACCAATGCGTGATTGTGCGCCAATGGTAATCGCGCCCAAGACTTTCGCACCTGTACCTACAATCACCCCATCTTCTAAGGTTGGGTGACGTTTTTCTTTGCGCCAAGTCGTACCACCCAAGGTCACACCATGGTAAAGGGTAACATCGTTGCCAATTTCAGTGGTTTCACCAATCACCACGCCCATGCCATGATCAATGAAAAAACCTTTGCCAATGCTTGCACCAGGATGAATTTCAATGCCTGTTAACCAGCGCGCAACATGAGAAATCCAACGACCACACCAGCAAAAACCATGCGTCCAGCAAACATGGGCGATGCGATACATCCAAATAGCATGCAAGCCAGGGTAGCAGGTCAATACTTCCCAAGCCGAACGTGCGGCAGGATCTCGATCAAAAACAGTGCGAATATCGTGACGAATCATAGAAAACATGGCGGCAAGCTATAGGATGCTTTGCGCAGAAGACAAGGCAGCTTCTCCGCCCGCTACACTCCACATCACCTCGCCATCAAGATAGCGTTGACTCCAAGCCTGAATCTCATCCAGCGTCACTGCTTGAATGCCTTCAATCCATTGTTGTTGAGAATGTAAGCAGGGTTCATCCAAACGGTTACCCAAATACATCATATTACCTTCAATCGAATCCATGCCCATGCGAAATTGTACTTCCATTTGACGCTTTGCACGCGCCAAAAGGGGGGCATCAATATGCTTTGAAAAATATTGCATATTCTCTTTTAATAAGGTGATACATTCAGCCACCATATTCGGATGTGTATCACAACTGACACTCCATAAACCTGCATCTTGCAAGGGTGATAAATGGGATGACACACTGTATGCCAAACCACGGCGTTCACGAATTTCACGAAACAACAGCGAACTCATGCCGCCCCCCAACATTTGATTGGCAAGCCAAGCCAATGGCCGTTCATCCGATGCCACTGAAATACAAGGTAAACTAGCCACCACTTGAACCTGCTCCATATCTCGCTCTAAAAACTGTTTACCGGCATGAAATATCGGTGGGGTTCGTTGCTTGCTTGGGCTTGCTTGCCCCCATGCGCGTTGTTGGACAGCAGCCAATACATCATCGTGTTGAATCTTTCCTGATACTGCAATCAACACTTGCGGCGGTCGGTAGTGGCTTGCCAAATATTGGCGTAAATCTTGGCTGGATAAATTGCCTAAGACCTCGCGTGTACCAAGGGTGGGCTTGCCGACTTGTTGCCCTGCATAGACCGCTTGAATGTGTTGCTCATAAAACCATTCATCGGGGTTATCTTCGACCATACCCATTTCAGAGAAAATGACCTCTCGCTCCCGCTGCCATTCATCTTCGGGCAAAGCAGGTTCAAGCACCATATCCATCAATAATTGCAAAGCTTGCGTTGCATCTTCATGCAACACTTGGGTATGAAAACAGGTGCGTTCACGGGATGTGAAGGCATTGGCATGTCCGCCGAGCTGATCCAATGTTTCAGAAAGCGCGTGTACATCGAGTTTGCGTGTACCTTTGAATAGCATGTGTTCCAAAGCGTGCGCGATACCTGCTTGATGCGGCAATTCATCACGGCTTCCAACATCAATAAAAATACCCAAAGCAACACTTTGTGCATCAGGCATCAGATGAGAAATCACCATGGGATGATTGGGGAGAATAGTTTCTTGTGTAAAAGATGATGACATAATACTCCTAGTTGTTGTTTATCCATAAATATCCAAGGATTGCGCACTCTTCATGGGAAATGAAATAAATAAAAGGGGTAGTGATATGAAAAAAATAGTGTTGATCTTATGCTTTATCTCGGGCTTGGCGGGTTGTGTTACCACACAACAAGATCGGGCTGCCATGCGTGGTGGTGCGGTGGGTGCAACCGCTGGTGCAGTGATTGGCTCAAGCACAGGTGATACAGGAAAAGGCGCAGTCATTGGTGGTATGCTTGGTGCGGCAGCAGGCGTACTGTTGCAACAGAATCAACGACAAGCGACACCTCAACCACGACAAGCTGCACCTTCGCGCCAATATATTGAACATCGTTCGAATCAACGCTATGACCGCCAAGAAAGCGATGATGGTGAACAAGGCTATCGCCGCAGTAAGCATGAAGACGACTAAATGATGACAACACCCTCTCAGCCCAAAGCCCTTTTCTCTTATCCCAAATACCAGGGGCGAAGGTCGTGCACTGCCATGCAGCTGCCAACCAATCGCAAAGAAATGGAAGCTTTGGGCTGGGATAGCTGCGATATGGTTTTGGTGACAGGCGATGCCTATGTGGATTTACCTAGCTTTGGCATGGCAGTCATTGGGCGTGTGTTGGAAGCTCAAGGTTTTCGTGTCGGCATCATCGCCCAACCTGATTGGAAATCCGCCGATGCGTTTCGCAGTTTGGGAAAACCCAATATCTGTTGGGGGGTGACCTCAGGTAATATGGACTCCATGGTCAATCGCTACACATCAGAACGCCGTATTCGTTCCGATGATGCCTATACTGTGGGTGATGTGGGTGGCAAACGCCCTGATCGAGCCGTGACTGTTTATGCCCAACGCTGCCGTGAAGCCTTTAAAGGCGTACCCGTCATCATTGGTGGCATTGAGGCCAGCTTACGGCGCATTGCGCATTATGATTATTGGTCGGATAAAGTACGACACGCCGTGTTGATGGATTCAAAAGCAGATATATTGGTGTATGGCAATGGTGAACGGCAAATTGTGGAAATCATGCACCGTTTGGCAGCAGGCGAATCCATCAAGGATATGCTTCATATCCGTGGTACTGCGGTAATGCGTCAAGGCGTACCTGATGGCTGGATTGAAATGGATTCCACCGAAGTTGATACACCCCATACCACGATTGAACACCCCAACCCTTATCTCATGCAACAAGATATGCCGTGCGATGATAAAGCTGCTTACCGTGAACGTGAGCAAGTCAATCCTATTTCAATATTGGACATCTCTGAAAAACGCGCCCATACGGTGATTCGTTTACCCAGTTATGAAACTGTGGCAAACGATGAAGTGCTTTACGCGCATGCTTCTCGCTTGCTGCACTTGGAAACCAACCCTGGCAATGC
>NVWS02000017.1 GCA_002746295.2 Zetaproteobacteria bacterium | reverse complement strand
TCAAAATCAATCTTCTTAACATACCAAGGTGATGTAATGCCCAATGCTGCTTCAAATAACTTTTGCATGATATCGAAATCCTAATCCCTATGAAATGTCAAAATTATAATCGCTACCCACTCAAAATTTAAAAGAGCCGATGATTTTAAGAAACTCGGCTTGGCGTTTCATAAAAGTGCTGATGAATTGGGCAATGTGTTGAAAACAGGAAATATGGAACTTTCACTTACAGCTTTACATAAAACCATGAGTTCTTGTGTGCAATGCCATGCAACATTTCGACAATAATTAAAAAGCCTAACCATTCAAATCGAGAGGGACGCTCGCAGGCTCGCGCCCCTCATTTGGGTCGTTATCCTTTCCCTTGATAGTTTATGCATATATTTATATTATTCCATGCATACAATATGGAGTGGAATATGAGAACAACCTTAGACTTACCTGAAGACCTGCTTAATGAAGTAATGGAAACCACACACATTAAAACAAAGACAGCTGTTATTATTAAAGCGTTGGAAGGTTTATTAAGAAAATCAAAAATATCTAACCTTAAAAACTACCAAGGGAAAATTGAATTAGATATTGACCTTAACAAAATAAGAGACCGCCATTAATGGATGTGCTAGTTGATACATCAATATGGATTGATTATTTCAGGGGTGGTGATAACTCCACAGATTTAAATTATTTGATAGATGAAAATATTGTGGTCATAAACGACATTATTCTTGCTGAACTCGTTCCTTATTTGAAAATGAAAAAGCAACCGAAGGTTATTAGGCTCCTTCATGAGATAAACCGTATACCTTTGAATATACTTTGGGAGGAGATTATAGATTTTCAAGTGATGTGCTTAAAAAGTGGGGCAAATGGAGTGGGTATTCCTGATTTGATTATTGCTCAAAATGCAAAGCAACACAGTTGCAAGGTTTATTCGCTTGATAAGCATTTCCGCCTAATGAACCAAGTGTTGCAAGTTAGTCTTTATGCACAAAAAGGATAACCAGAGCATCGAGAGGGACGCTCGCGCCCCTCATGCAGGTCGTTAGGTCTTACTGCGTATTTTAGATATTTTTTCAATATACTCTACGCCCCATTTCTGAATGGTCTGTAATATAGGAGTAAGAGTTAACCCAAACTCTGTTAAAGAGTATTCAACTTTGGGAGGGATTTGTTGAAATATTTCCCTATGGATAATTTGATCAGCTTCAAGCTCTCTAAGCTGTTTAGTTAGCATCCTTTGTGTTATATTAGGAATAAGGCGTTTCAGCTCATTAAATCGTCTAACATCGCTTCTCAAGTGGTAGAGAATTATTCCTTTCCATTTTCCTCCAATTACAGCTAATGCGGCTTCAACAGGACATCCAAAATCACATATAACATTATCTTCACTCATGACTTACATCCTTACTTAGTATATAATATGTTCCTATAGCACATATTTGTGCGTTCTTACATAAATAATACTTGCATATACTATTCGCCCTGTCCAACTAATTCCATTAGGAGAAAACATGAATACAATTGATGCAATTAAAAAACGACGCTCTATAAAATCATTTGACCCCAATTACTCGTTTACAGTAGAAGAAGAGAGTGAACTATTAAATTTGGTGATGTTATCGCCAACGGCATTTAATATTCAAAATTGGAGATTTGTTGTTGTACGAGACCAAAAATTAAGAGAGCAGATAAGGGAGGTTTCTTGGGGGCAATCTCAAGTTACAGATAGCTCTTTATTTGTTATAATTTGTGCGGATTTAAAGGCTTGGGAAAAAAATCCTAGTCGATATTGGGTTAATGCGAGTAAGGATGTTCAAGGCTTTGTTCTCCCTGCAATTGATGATTACTATCGAAATAAAGACCAAGTCCAAAGAGATGAAGCTTTTAGATCCTGTGGGATTGCAGCTCAAACACTTATGCTTGCTGCAAAAGGTTTAGGGTATGATTCTTGCCCAATGGATGGTTTTGACTTTCAAGAAGTTGCTAAATTAATACAGTTGCCTAATGATCATGTAATTGCCATGTTTGTAGCTGTTGGAAAGGCAGTTAAGGAACCTTGGCCAAGAGGGGGACAATTATCTATGGATGAAATTGTAGTACAAGATAGATTTTGAAAATAGACCTAACCATTCAAATCGAGAGGGACGCTCGCTGCGCTCGCGCCCCTCATTTGGGTCGTTAGGGTTAAGTAGCTATAAGTTCGTTTTAAATTAAGAAGGAGTCTAAAGCATGAATAAAAAAGCACTATTATCAGGAATAGTTTTTAGTCTTACAGCATTAACAGGTTGTGGAGGTGGGAGCAGTTCTAGTGTTGCAACTACAACAGCACCTACAACAAACCAAGCAGTTGATGGTATTTTGATTGGAACGCTAACATCAACTACCATAGCTACAAACTATAAGATTATTGGTGTAATCACACCAGGTAATGAATTGCGATTTGCAACAACAAAAGGTGTACAATATATCGGTACGGCATCGGTTTCTGGTAATAAAATAACTGCACCCGTTAAAGGACTTGCACCTCTTGGCTTTGTTTTTTTAAACGGTAAAAATACAACAGTAGGAAATATCAAAGGAACAGTTGTTGCAGGCAAAACGCTCAATGGCACATATACAGCTTCCAAGGATAATGGAACCTTTAAATTATCATATAGTTCAACATATAATCGACCTGCATCACTTGGGTTGCTAGCTAAAAAATGGTCAGGATCTATTAGTAACGGTGCTATTGCAACGGTTAATATTAGCAAAACAGGAGTAATTACAGGTAGCGACACACTGGGGTGCAGCTATAAAGGAGCAGTTAAGGTTATTGATCCAACTAAAAATATCTATTCTACAACCTTAACTTCTAGCGTCTGTTCTGTACCTGTAACATATAAAGGTTTTATAATTTTACAAGATATTGCGCCTAAGATTAACAACCAACTTGACTTTATGGTATCAAATGTAAGCAGGTCATTTTTTGGGCAATTAAAATAAACTTACAGGGTTCTTTGGTGTGCGGTTTAGAAATGATTAAAACACTGCCCTATAACCCTAACCATTCAAATCGAGAGGGACGCTCGCAAGCTCGCGCCCCTCATTTGGGTCGTTA
>NVWS02000016.1 GCA_002746295.2 Zetaproteobacteria bacterium | reverse complement strand
TCTTCTTAACATACCAAGGTGATGTAATGCCCAATGCTGCTTCAAATAACTTTTGCATGATATCGAAATCCTAATCCCTATGAAATGTCAAAATTATAATCGCTACCCACTCAAAATTTAAAAGAGCCAAAGTATTTGTATCAAGTTGGAAGATATTGGAGGCTTGAAATATTGTCCAAAGGAACACTATGAGGGTATATTAACTTCTCTTGTTGAATATTACATTGGCGAACGAAGCTATGGACAATATAGTCATTCAAGACCTGTGTTTTATAGCAATGGAGCAGCTCCAATAATTATTAGAATAATTGAAAAAGATTCAGAAAGGTCTAATGCATCCCTTGAAAAGGTCAGAGTGTCAAATAAGTCTATAAAAGCTAAAATTTCCGATATACACCTGTTAAAAAGGTTTGAGGATTTAGTCGATGCAAGTGGATCGTGAAGATAATACTCATAACAAAAAAATAGAGAGGGACTTGCGCTGCGCTCCAGCCCCTCATTTAGGTCGTTAGATAATTCTTCAAGGTAAAATTTAAAGCTGTATTTTGATAAAAGTTTGGTTTTCGTTGTTGCCTTGCTGAATCGGGTTTGTCTAGGTTTGGTGGTTTCATTTGAAGCCATGCATGCTTGAAAGAGTGAGTTGAATGGATGATTTTGTTTCCCCGTCAATGAAAAAGTCAAGGGTGATTGCGTCAAAAGAAAAAGGCAGTATTTTTATCAAAGTTGAGGTTCAATCATATTTTAAGAGTTGCCTTTAGAAATGGTGAAGATGAAGAAAGTTTTTTGTGTTTTCGGGTGTTTGTTTTGGAAAGTATAAAGATTTAGAGGCTTTTCTTGGTTTCCTTGCTGAAAGGTAAGATTGCATTGAAAGTGAGTGATTATTTTGGGAGGGTTTAGAATTATGGTGGGTGATTTCCTTGGTGGTAGATTATCTAACAAGTCAAATCGAGAGGGACTTCCGTTCGCTGCGCTCTCTCCAGCCCCTCATTTGGGTCGTTATGTTTCTTCCCCCCTCAAGGTTTCTAGGCACTCGAATCTTTAATAAATGCACCATGAAAAGTCATAGGAATGGCTTGATCGAACCATAGCTTTGCAACTGGCAGTTCATCCATCTTTTGTGAATCAATGATTGCTAGGTAACTTTTCTCATGCGTTAAATCCTGAGTAAGTTGCAACACCCACCCTTCTTCTTCCTTTTGACCTTTTGAAACAAACAAGGGCTCAGATATTTGATGGTGGTCTGGAGCATACCAGCGTTGGATTTTCTGGGTTTCTGTGTCAATACGAGCAAAACCACCATTGCCAGTTTTATCTTTATAGGTCTGAACCCACGCATACCGATGCTTACTACCAAGCAATTGGAGATTAACCATTGGAAACTCACAAGGAACAGACCATACTTCTTCACCTAATAATTGTTTATTTTTTGGATTGATACGAAAGCGCCAAAATGCAGGTTCAGTATCATTAGCTGTCGTTTCTATTGGGTTACCAAGCGTGCCAATATCATCATGCCTACAAGCATCCACAATAATATCCTCACCATCTTCATAAGCATTGGCAAAGTGCCACACATGAAACGCATCCACCTCAAATTGACATAGTTTATCTAGGCTATTTAACGGAACAACTATAATAAATGTGCTCTCTTGCGCATCCCATGAAAAATATTTAGAAAAATCTTTTAAACCAAGCACTGCACGCCATACAACAAGCTTTGATGGGCTGATGAAAAATATTGCATGTTTATCGGTCATCATAAAGTCATGAATCAAACTTGCCCATGGAGCCTTAAACGTTGTTATGCGTTTGGCATGACCTATATCGGGCAAAGAGAATAAATCAATATATTGACCACGGATACCAAAGTTAAATGTGGTCTTTAATCTTTCTACACGATGCGGGTGTGCAGAAAATGCGCCTTGAATCATATCTAAATCGGTTGTACCAATGGTTTCTAGTGTTTGGGGGTCAAATTCAACGGGCTTACCTGCTTCCATCAATGCAAAAAACCTGTTTTGCCAAGATAATATATGCGTATTCCCAGTGCTCTTAATATTACGCACCAAAGCGTTTTTGACTCGATTTAACAAAGGTGCATTCGTATCATAAAGGGTGCGACCACATGCCTCTTCCTGCAAATATTTATCTGTTTCAACCATGCGACATGCTCCTTTTGCCTGACTGCTTATTTCAACCGAAGTGATTGCACCATCCGCGAGGAATGGATGTACACTTTTACCAAACCGTTCGATCAATCCAGGGCCTGCTCTATAGAGAGTGCCACGTAGTTGCGATGGGATAGTGCCTTCAACCCTTAATGGTTTCATGGCATGGGGGTATTTTAAATTATAATTTGCTACAGACATATACACCTCAACTGGTTGACTTTATCAACGAAGTGTCGACAATATAGTTGATTAAGTCAACATTATTTATATAATGCCGTAATAATGACATATTCAAAAACTCAAATTCATAAACACTTATTTGACTTGCTATTTCTTATCAAGTCTCAAATGAAAGATATTGTAAAAGGTATGGATGATGGCTTATCCCCCATACAAATAATGATATTAAGAATATTGGCTGAAGAGGGCGAACTATCTCAAGCAATGCTGGTGAAAAAAATGGGAAAAAACAAATCTCAAATCACACGCTTGCTGCATGAACTCGAAAAGAAAGGTTTAATTATCAAAGAACCTAACAAGGAGGATGGTCGAAGTTTTATGTTAAAAACGATAGACGACGTAAAAAATAAAGTGTCGTTGTTCATTCAGCATGAGGAAAAAATTGTATCAGATATGCTGAGGGGTATTCAAAAAAGAGACCTACAAAAGTTAGATTCATTATTGATAAAGATGCAAAACAACTTAAATAATGCTAAAAAACATAACAAAAGCATCGAGAGGGACTTGCGCTACGCTCCAGCCCCTCATGCAGATCGTTAGCAGTTCAAGGAGACTTATGTTTAAGACAATCAAATATAGTGGGTTAAACTCTCGCCAAAAGGAAAATTTCAATTTTCAAAAAGTTTCTTCTAAATTGGCTGACTATGGATTTAACTGCATGTGGTTAAACGATGATTGGCAAGGTGCTGACTTTATTGCTTGCCACATAAATGGAAATACATTTCTAAAAATCCAACTTAAAGGTCGCTTAACTATTGATCAAAAGTATAGTGGAAAGAATATTTTTATTGCATTCAACCAAGATAATAATTGGTATATTTATCCTCATGATCAATTAAGAAATGAGCTTTTAAATAGAGGTTTAATGATCAAATCAAAATCATGGAATCTCAATGGCTGTTATAGTTGGCCTAAAATCCCTAAAAACATAAGTGTTCACATGAAACAGTATGCAATATAAACTGCTAACAAGGGCATGGAGAGGGACTCGCAAGCTCGCCCCTCATGCAAGTCGTTAGATAATTCTTGAAGGTGAATTTAAGGGCTTTATTTTGATAAAAATATAGGTCTTGGCTGTTGCCTTGTTGAATCGGGTTTATTTGAGTTTGGTGGTTTCATTTGAAATCGTCCAAGCTTGAAAGAGTGAGCTGAATGGGTTGTTCTTTTTCTCCTTCAATGAAAAGGC
>NVWS02000015.1 GCA_002746295.2 Zetaproteobacteria bacterium | reverse complement strand
CCAATAAGCTTGCGATTTTTCAGAGCGTTCAATGGTTTCATCAATCATGATGGATCACCTTACGCAAAGATGGTATCAATAGCATGATCCAAGGTGACACGAATATCTTCATCATCCGTAATCGGGCGCACCAATGCCATACGACATGCTGCTTTAGGTTCAATGCCACCTTTAATCAGGGTTGCGGCATAAGTTAATAGACGGGTTGAAATACCTTCATCCAAGCCGTGTCCCTTCAAATTACGCGCTGCACCACCAATTTTCACAAGTTTGCTTGCCAATTCTGCTTCAATGCCTGTTTCTTTGACAACAATGGATGTTTCAATGGCTTCGGATGGATAATCAAATTCAAACCCACAAAAACGTTGCTTGGTCGATTGTTTCAAATCTTTCATCAATGATTGGTAGCCAGGGTTGTATGAAATAACCAATTGAAAATCTTCATGCGCTTCAAGCAACTCACCTTTTTTATCCAAGGGCAAGGTGCGACGATGATCGGTCAAAGGGTGAATGACCACCGTGGTATCTTGGCGTGCTTCCACAATTTCATCCAAATAACAAATCGCGCCAATACGTGCGGCTGTGGTCAAAGGACCATCCAGCCAACGTGTACCATTGGCATCCAATAAATAACGACCCACCAAATCCGATGCCGTCATATCTTCATTACATGCGACAGTAATCAGTGGCTTACCCAATTTCCAAGCCATATATTCAATAAAACGTGATTTACCACAGCCCGTTGGACCTTTCACCATCACAGGTAAACGCGCAGCATAAGCAGCTTCATAAAGCTCAACTTCGTCGCCTTGAGCCTGATAAAATGGCTTTTCTTTAATGGTATACTGTGCTTGATTGCTCATGAATATCCCCTTCAAAAATTGATAAGGCGAATGATAAACGAGGCATAAAAAATAACATGCTTATAATATTTATCATTCACATAAGAAAATATGATATACTGAATTCAATTTCACACCAAGAACTTAAAAAAAAAAATTAAAACGACATCTAAAAATTTAATCGCCTACAGAAACAAAACCTAAAAGTTCAAGTTGTAGGCAGCTAAAGTATAACCACTTGAGATTTCAAGCAACGTTATAAAGACAAGTATATCAACTTTTATACATTAAAATGAGTCTTAATAAGGGTAATACATCATGTTTTTTTATAACCCAAATAGTTTTTTTAAGCGGCTTAATACACTTGGGGGAGTAAGGTGTCCTTTACTTGACCTCCTCGTTTCATATTCTGGATAAAGGTTGGCTTCTTCTATTTTGAGTCTTCTATCAAGCAATGTCGTTAGCTCTGCTAAATCCATAATAAATGTAAAACGTTTATTTCCTGACCAACCTTTATCATATTTTTCATAAAAATGAAGTGCTTTTTTTGTGACATCTCCCATATTTTTATCAAATAGAATTAATTTTTGAGCTAGCATAGGATCAGTTTCAGCATGGTTACGTAAAACTGGATATAATTGAAGATCTTCTTTTTGTAAGTGTTCAAGTAATTTCTTTTTGCTTGTTTGAACCATAGAGAGTTTTTCATCATAGCTCATTTGATCATTCTTAATCATAAACAACAGTGATTTTAAAGTATTATGTTCATCTTTAAGTTCTTTAATAAGCTGTGGCATTTCCTTCTCCCAGTTTTATCTTCAAAAACCCTTGGCAGCTAAGGTAATCGCATGATAAACCAAAACGCTATTTCTCATGCGATTACTCTGAAGTTACTCGATTGTTATTCCTGCCAGTCTAAAGCATGCCCTGTTGGACGTGGTAATAACGGTAACACAACCTTGGGTGCATCACCTGTTAATGTGTCTAAAAATGCTACAATATCTGAAACATCGGATGCAGATAAATCTGTATCCAATTGTATTTTTGCCATGATTTTGACTGCTTCTGACAATGTTTTGACTGAACCATCATTAAAATACGGTGCCGTCATCGCAATGTTACGCCAAGATTGAACACGAAACACATGATCATCTTCATCTTTTCCAGTCACTGATTTCAAACCCAAATCTTGACCATATTGAAAAGCAACAAATTCATTGTTCGTAAATAATGGTCCTGCATGGCAAGATGTACAACCGATATCCGATACTTTTTTCATGCCACGTTTTGCAGCTTTAGAAATATCACCTTTCCCTTCCACAAATAGATCAAAAGGCGCATTGGGTGTGATTAAGGTACGCTCAAATGCTGCAATCGCCTTTGCCATATTGTCAAAACTGACTGAGTTTTTACCAAAAACATTGTTAAACAAAGGTTCATAGCCTGCATTCTTTAAACGTGTAACAACAAATCCTTCACTATCAGCAGCCATTTCAACGGGGTTCAATGGTGGACCTTTCGCTTGCTCTTCCAGTGACGCTGCACGCCCATCCCAGAATTGTTTACTCCAAAATCCTGAATTCAATACTGTCGGTGCATTCCGCCCACCACGTTGCCATTTATGCCCAATCGAGAATACTTGATTATCCACGCCCCAAGTTGCCAAATTATGGCATGAGTTACATGAAAAATGACCACTTTTGGAAATTGCAGGTTCAAAATAAAGTTTTTTGCCCAATTCTATCTTTTGTGCCGTCATGGGGTTATCAGCAGGTATGGCAGGCTGTGTTGGCAATACACCCATACCTTCGGGAATCTCGGATGCAATCAGTACACCACTAAAGCTGAACAGCGAAAGTGATGCGAATAACATATATTTTTTCATCATTTATCTCCTTATATATATATCTCATCACATCATGCTAGAATTTTGATGATGTGATGATGGATAGGCCGCACAATATAAAAGTCAACAGATGATATAAAATTGATTATTTATATCTCATTCATTGATAATATCAATCATTCATTCAATCTGTATAGAGGTTCAATCAACCATGTCTCACCCCACCATTAAACAGCTCAAGTGCCTAATGGCATTGGATGCGTATCAACATTTTGGGCAGGCAGCCATCGCTTGTCATATCTCTCAATCCGCCTTTAGTTTAGCCATCAAAGAGCTTGAAAATAAGTTACATGTTCAATTGGTTGATCGTACCAACAAACAAATTATTTTTACAGATATTGGTATGGATATTGTGAGCCAAGCACGTTTATGCTTATCTGATTTAGATACATTGATCTCACTCGCCATGAACACACAGCAACCGTTAACAGGAAAATTAACCTTGGGTGTGATTCCCAGTATTGCTCCCTTTCTCTTACCCCAGTTTATACAAGATGTGAGTCAATCATATCCAAAATTAAAACTATACCTTCGTGAAGATAAAACCCATATCATCCATGAACAACTTTTATCTGGAAAGTTAGACCTTATTTTAATGGCCTTACCCTTTGATATGAAGGGTGTCGAACAAATTCACTTGTTTGATGATTCTTTTATCTTTGCATATCACCAACATTCTCGGTGGTTTCAACCTTCACAGCAATCCTTTGATATCAATGCACTACCCGAAGAAAGCTTGTTGCTTTTGGATGACGGGCATTGTTTACGGGATCATGCCCTTACAGCGTGTAAATTGCATCACACCGAAAAAATCAACCAGTTTTCTGCCACAAGCCTAGAAACATTATTACAAATGGTTGCTTGTGATTTAGGTGTGACATTCATTCCTTATATGGCAAAAGCATCATTACAAGCGAAGAACCTTCATATTTCTCTGCTAGATTTACCTCAAAATATGAACCGAAGCATCGGTTTAGCGTGGCGAAAAGGTTCGGCACGAGAAAAAGAATTTCGCTTATTGGGAGATATACTAAAAAGCATCGCCACCTAAGTATTTGTGTTTACACATAAAAAAAAGCCCCCACTTTCGTGGAGGCTTTTATATCAATCAAGACTTAAAAGTCAGAGGATTATTTATGTGAGCCAATCTTTTCACGCCAATCCGCACCATAAATCTTATCAGCATCACCTGGGAAAGAATCAAATGCACGTGCAAACTCACCATGAGTTTTCGCATATTCAATCGGATCAGCACCCTCTTTCCAGCAATCGTAGGCTTGGTTCAATGATTTACCACCTGCTGCTGGGCTATCAATGTGACCGAAAGCACCACCACCACATGTGTTAATCAAGTTACCATGACCCAAGTTTTCAAAGAAACCTGGAAGACGCAATGCATTCATGCCACCTGAAATAATTGGGCAAGTAGGTTTCATGCCATACCATTTTTGGTTGAAGTAATGACCCATGCACTCTTCACGTTCAATCATGTATGAAAGAACAGTTTCTTTGCCATGACCTTCCATTTTACCATAACCCATTGTACCGACGTGAATACCCGATGCACCTTGCAAACGAGCAAGCTTCATATAGCACAATGGATCCATACCCATTGGGGATTTATAAGACGTGATCGCACCATGACCCGCACGATGAAAATGTAAGAATGTATCAGGGAATGCACGACGCGCAGTAGTCACGCCTGCAGGACCCGTTACAAAGCCATCAATCAAAAATGCAACATGTTTTTCGTTGCCGTATTTGGCAAAGGACTCAAGAATGAATTCACCACGTGCAATGCACTCAACATGGAAATCCGCAGTAGCATTGGCGGAGAACAACTTGGCTTCGCCAGTCTCCTGCTGGGCACGATCCATCGTTTCAGCAACCATCGGAATGACAGTCTTCATTGGGCAGAAAGGTTGGTTAGCCTGAGGCTCATCATTCTTGATGAAATCACCACCCAGCCAGAAGTCATAACATGCTTTAACAAAGGGTTCAGGACGCAAGCCCAATTTAGGCTTAATAATCGTACCAGAAATATAACCACCATCCACTTCAGGGCGACCCAATACTTTCCATAAGTCAGCAATACCAGCACTAGGACCATCAAACTTACGAATCATGCATTCAGGGACTTGGAAATCCAACATACGAAGACCAACATGATCACCCATGCCTTGGTTATTACCAAGAATCAACGACCACATATGCGATACATTGTAGTTACCATCAATCAAGTTTGGATCAAACAAATCAACAGGGTATGCAACCTTAAACAAGCCACCACCCGTAACATTGTTACCATCAGCAAAAGCAGTTTCATCAATGTCATAGACCAATGCATCGACACTGCGGGTAAAGTCATCAGTTGTAGATACTTCTACGTTGGTACCTGTTGAAGATTCAGCCGCAATATGTGCTGCCACTTCCAAGAAGCCATAGCCTTCTGCTGGAATAAGTTTATAAGCAACAAGAAGGTGCTTACCGCCTGCGATTAAGTCTGCTTCATTTAAGCTTAAATCAGCGTAACGATTCGATTGATCCATTGAGTGAATCCTCCAAAAAAATATTATCGGTGATAATCCTCCCCCGACAAGGCAAACTGTAGCGTGATTGGGTATCATGTCGAATCAAAGCGTATGATGACATGTATCATTTTTTCTTATACACTACTTCCATGCTATTTACTTTAAAACAACTTCGTATCTTTGAATCAGTTGCCAAGCATCGCAGTTATACCTTAGCGGCCAAACATTTATATCTCACGCAACCTGCGGTTTCCATGCAAGTCAAACAGTTGGAAAACATGGTGGGTCTGCCCTTGTTTGAACGCTTTGGGAAACAAATCAGCTTAACTGTCGCAGGTACAGAACTACTACAATATGCTGAGAGTATTCAGCAACAACTCAACGAAGCAGAACAAGTTATGCTTGAGTTAAAAGGTTTAAAACGTGGTAAACTACACTTAACCATGGCATCCACTGCCAACTATTTTGCACCACAACTCATTGCCGCCTTCAAACATCAATATACCCAAGTCGATATTATTTTGGATGTATGTAATCGGCATGGCATTGTCCATGCCGTGGAGCATAACCTCACCGATATGGCGATTATGGGGCATCCGCCACAAGATCATCACCTTGTTGGCATTCCCTTTATGCAAAATCCATTGGTGGTGATTGCCGCGCCTTCGCACCCTTTGGCACAATCCAGCCATATTCCCTTGAACCAACTGGCAAACGAAGCCTTTATTGTACGAGAGCCTGCATCAGGCACACGCATGGCAACAGAACGCTTTTTTGCCCACCATCAACTTGAATTGATGACAAGCATGGAAATGAACCGCTCCGAAGCATTAAAGCAAGCTGTGATGGCTGAATTGGGGTTGGGTATTGTTTCCTTGCATACCATCGAAATGGAGTTAACACTCAAACGCCTTGTTGTCTTGGATGTTGAAGATTTTCCGATTATGCGACAGTGGTACATTGTGCATCGAGAAGGCAAACGCTTTGCCGCGATTCCAGAAGCCTTTAAGGATTTTGCTATCAGTCAAGCAGAAGAACTGATTTCTTTGCCTACACTGACAACATCGCAATAGGGCAATCCATACCATCGGCAATGGCGCGTAAACCTTCCATTTCATGCTCATTGCATATCCCATCGGCAAAAATGACATCCACACAGGCTGTTAACAATGCCTGTTTAATCTCAGGAGAAGCCTGCTCTAACTGTGAAATCGACCGACCCAAATATTTCATTTGTAATAAACGTACGGGTGGCCAAGGCATCGCTTCACCCAACAAATCTTGGCTTACATCGGCAAGCAATTTTTCAGGCTGATCATGCTGACCATAGCGAATGAGCATGGTTAAAATACATGAGCATGAAGCTGCCACTTGCTTGATGTCCTGATAACGCACCTGAACATCATGCACACCTTCAAAGGTCGGTTTTAGGTGGCGCAATAATATCCGATGCAAAGCATATTCAAACATACTCACTTGATGATCTGCCTGAATCAGCAGGCGAATATTGGCAATCAACTGCTGATACTGGGCTTGTGATAAAGTTTTCAAAGCAGGCATCAACATATCCAACAATGGCAACCGCAAATGCGAGGGCAATGCACCCATCAAATGATTCATATCCAACATCTCACGCATCACATTACGATCAGCCTTTTTCTCCAAACAAGCCCACTGTTGCTTACGTACCATTTTATCAGTACTAAGTAACATGGTGTAAGCCATCGCACGCGCACTATAAGGATCATGGGCAAAATCACGCAAGCGTTTGGGGATAGCATGCAATTGCTGTTGCACATCTTGCAAGGATGATGCGCGCATCTCACCCACTGCATTCAATACCGCCTGTTTATCCATCACCACACGGGCATTGGCAGGCATGGCATAACGGACACCCACCGAGGCTTCGGCTCGCACCCGTTGATGTTTTTGTGTGCTATCGACATCAGGCATACCCCCTCGAAAAGATGGCATGATACGTTGAATACGTGTTTGAAGGGGTGGGTGACTTGCCCACCAATCCTTGCTTCTCGGTGCGTATTGTAAGGCCTTGAGAGCGGTATGAGAAAAAAAGAAATAGCCCAAGTTAGCAGCATTTTGATGAGAAAGGTGAGAGCCTTGGCGATAACCGCCAATCGTCATCAACGCATGTGCCATGGCTTCGGGGTTGCGTGTAAACTGTACTGCTGAAGCATCGGCTAAAAATTCGCGTTGCCGTGAAATAGCAAGCTTAATCAAATCGGCAGCAATCATTCCCAGCAAACCCACCAAAAACAGCAATATCCCCAGTATCCATAAGGCAGGATGACTCCCTTTCTTTTTTTGATGCCGATGAGGTAAGGTATATCCTGTCAATAAAGAGCTTCCCAAGTCTGAAATAAGGGTCATGCCATGTAACAATCCCACCATACGCATATTGATACGGCTATCTCCATGCAATATATGACTAAATTCATGCCCCATCACAGCTTGTAGTTCATCGCGGTTTAACATCTCTACTGCGCCTTGTGTCACACCAATCACCGTATCAGAGGGTGTAAAACCCGCAGCAAAAGCATTCACCCCTGATTCTTGAAGAATATACACAGGTGGTACAGGAAGCCCAGATGCAATCGCCATTTCTTCCACTACATTCAACACACGGCGATGGAGAATATCTTTCACATATGGCGGCAAGCGTTTTCCGCCCAACTGCTCTGCGACCATCGCACCGCCACCTTGTTTGAGTTGATGTATTTTATAGGCTGCACCAATAAAAAGTATCGATGTCGTCAAGAAAGCAATCCAAACAAAGCGATCATATTGCCAAAAAGACGCAATAATCCAACCCTCTCGCCAACCATCATGCGTTAAAAAAAACTCAGCGGCAAACAGACCTAAACTTATCGCGCTATAAACAGCCAAGACGAGTAATACAACGACCATCAAAAACAAACCAAACAACCAAGATGTACGCCGCCGCGCTTGCGCTTGATGTTCAAAAAAGTTCATACGTTAAAAGTGGACACGAACAACTTCTTTAACCTTTGGGTTCTCAACTTCAAACAACGCAGCTTCAGCAAAGCCAAAAACACCCGAAAACAAGACATTGGGGAAAATTTCTCGCTGCGTATTATAAAACATGACCTCATCATTATAAGCTTGACGAGAAAAAGCCACACGATTTTCAGTGGATGTCAGTTCCTCCGTCAATTGTTGCATGGTTTGATCCGCTTTTAAGTTGGGGTATGCCTCAGTGAGTGCATTAAAATTCAGCATGGCTTGCCCCAACATACCTTCTGCACCTGCCAACGCTTTCATAGCATGGGCATCTTCAGGGTGACGACTGGCTTTTTTCATCGCACTCAAGGCATGGTTTCGCGCTGCAATCACATGTTCTAAAGTTTCTCGTTCATGTGTTAGATAGGCTTTGGCTGTTTCCACAAGGTTGGGAATCAAATCATAACGACGGCGAAGTTGCACATCAATTTGAGAAAAAGCATTTTTAAAACGATTGCGAAACTTCACCAAACCATTGTAAATCATCACCACCCAAACCATTAACCCCACCAGTACACCCAAAACAATCCATACTACTTCCATCACACACCTCCCATCATGAATTTTCTGATGGCAACCATTCCTGCGCATCCACAATGATATTGTAGCGTTTTTTCGCAGTTTTGAGTAATAAACCTGTAAATTGAGGTCGATCCATCAACACTTTACAAAAATCACTTTTATCCATCATATATAAAGCACAATAGGTTTTAGCACGCACCGTGGCACGGCGTTTTTTGGACATCAACAAACTCAACTCACCAAAAACTTCACCCGCTTCAAGCGTTGATACCACCCGACCATCAGGTTTGATAATATCCACAGTACCTGTTTCAAGAATGAAAAACTCATGCCCTTCACTGCCATAGGTCACAATATCATCCCCTTCATTGTACACCACAGGCTTTAACATCATAGCAAAGGCTTGCAACATCGTATCACCACTGCCTTCAAACATGGGAACGCGTTCCAAGGCTTGCTTGGGAGAACGTGCCAGCCAACGGCGATGATCGGAACCCAACAAATCAAATGCAGATTTAGGTCCCCATGAACCAAACGGATAATTCGGAAAATCGTTTGCTTTTTCTTGACTCCACACCTCTTGAATCGGCTGCACAATACGCCAAGCTGTTTCAACCAAATCGGAACGTGAAAATAAAGAGGCATCACCATGCATACAATCATGTAACATCGTTTCATAGCCTGTTCCAGCCTGAGATACAAAGGCATCATCATATTCAAAGTGCATATTCACCTTACGCATTTGCATCGCAGGTCCTGGGCGTTTGGCAAGGAAACGTAATTCAATACCTTCATTGGGCTGAATACGAAAAATAAGCTGATTGGCTTCGAGTTGCCCAGCCGCAGGCGTTCCCTCAAAGGTAAATGAGGGAGCTTTGCGAAACTGCACCACAATTTCCGTGGACTTGGTACGCAATGCTTTACCCGAACGCAAAAAAACAGGCACCCCATGCCAACGCCAGTTATCAATTCGAAGTTTCACAGCCGCAAACGTCTCCGTATTGGAATCAGAATCAACCATGTGTTCGTCACGGTATGCCTTGGCTTCACTGCCATCAGCAGTGGTGCTTTCACCATATTGCCCTCGGACAGCATTTTCATGCACTTCATCATGTTTCATGATACGAACCGCACTCAACAATTTATATTTTTCATTGCGAATGGCTTCAGCATCAAAGGATGTCGGCGGCTCCATACATAAATAAGACATGATTTGAAACAAGTGATTCTGAATCATATCGCGAATCACGCCCGACTTATCATAATAGCCACCACGCCACTCAACCCCAACGGTTTCCGTGGCTGTAATTTGAATATGATCAATATGAGTACGATTCCAAAGCGGTTCAAACATGCCATTAGCAAAACGAAAGGCGAGCAAATTTTGCACGGTTTCTTTGCCCAAGTAATGGTCAATACGATAAACCTGACTTTCTTGCCAGAAATTCAAAATTTCACGATTTAAAGATTTTGCAGATTCTAAATCAGAACCAAAAGGTTTTTCAACAATAATGCGCCGCCAGCCATCATCAGCACAATTTAAACCAGCCGATTGTAAGCCCGAAGAAATCATACCAAACACTGCGGGTGGTGTTGCCATATAAAACAAAACATTCCCTTCGGTATCGCAACGCCCTTCAAGAGCCTGTAAAAATGATTTTAATTGCTGAAAAGCCACAGGGTCATCAAACTTCCCTTTCAGGTAATGGATGTTAGCATAGAACTTTTGCCAAAGTGCGTCATCAAAATCATTTCGCCGTGAGAATTCATGGACATCAACACTCATTTTTTCACGAAAAGTGTCGCTGGTAAAGTCATCCATAGCCATACCCAAAATGACAAATGGTTTCGGCAACAAATCATCACAGTACAAGTTAAACAAAGATGGAATCAATAAACGCTTGGTTAAATCACCCGATGCGCCAAAAATCACCAAGATACAAGGATCAGGGCGATTTCTTTGCAAATTCAGGGCAGATAGAAATTCTTGAGGAATATCGTGTTCGTTCGAATCATTCATGGTATATGTCCAGTGAGAGCGAGTTTCAGTCAATAAAAAGAAGTTGAAATCTACGCTTGCCATCCAATGATGTACAAACAATGCTTACCCTGACTCAAAAAAACGACAAAACATAAATATCACTGCATCTACATGGATACGATGCTATAGCCGTTTAAGAAAAAGTTATGGGAATGAGCCGATTTCATCGTCATCCCCAAGTGCTTCTATTGGGAATCTATGGCGAATGCTAGATTCCCGATACAAACCTTCGGGAATGACGATTATTTTTCGTCAAGTGCGTCACAACAATTATAATTTTAAGACCAAGTTAACTTGTTCCACAAAATGCTGATAACGAAAGGGCTTACGTAAGACATTTAAAGTCTGTTTTGAAAAACGATCTGTTAAGTCATCAGGATAACCTGTCACAAAAATGACCCGATCCAACAATTCAGGATTCACATGAATCAAACTGTTGTAAATTTCATCACCCGTTAGTTTAGGTAAACGCACATCCAACATAATCACTTTATACTGATTACCATTGGTGCTTAGTTCAAATAAACCTTGTACGGGGTCTGTCAGTGTTTTAATTTCAGACTTAAAACCCTTCTCACTTAAAAAACGTGATAAAAATGCAGTCAAAATACTTTGTACCGTATCTTCATCATCAATGGCTAACACTTTAATTACTTCAGGCATAAAATCGCTTCCCCCCACAGAAACAGTGAATGCGCCCTATTCTGCAATGTTTTCGGGCTGCTTGGCAAGACTCAACAAGCTTTCAGGATTCACACGTGCATGTTGAAAACGAACCCCCCAATGCAAATGGGCGCCTGTTGAGCGCCCAGTCGAACCCACTTCACCAATTTTTTGACCTGCCATAACAACATCTCCTTGTTTAACATCAAAATGACTCAAGTGCGCATAAACACTCACCAATCCAGCCCCATGCCCAATCGCAATCAAATTGCCATTGAGAAACATCGGTAACACCAACAAGACCTTGCCTGCCAAAGGAGCCAAGACTGGTGTACCCTTCGCTGCTGCAATATCAATGCCTGCATGAGGTGAGCGTGGCTGACCATTGACATAACGCTGCGCGCCAAAAGGTGTTGATTCAATACCATGTACAGGCACATGAACCACCGAAAAATCAGGTTCTATCGGCACATCAATACTGTATGTCGCTTTAATCGCAACCTGATCCGCACGAATCCGTTTGATCGCTTTGGCATCAAAATTGGACATTTTTTTCGGCACTTCAATACGTGAAACACGAAACTTACCTACTCTCACATGCAACACATCTTGCATGATAATCTTGTTATCAGCATGCCAAGTCAGCGGATAATTCGCAGGCTTCTTCTTTAAATCAACACCCACCCAAGCCTTCCATACACCTTTTCTCAGCTGCTGAACGGGCCATGTTTTGCCCAGTGTTTTCACGCTCTGAATGCTTGCTTGACTATGCAGACTCACCGCAAGCACATCACCTTGAATAGCCTCCCATTCCGCCGCATGAACTATGGAAACCGAGAAAGCAAACATCACCCAAATGATATATTTCATATTTTTTAACCTGATTGCTTATGAATGACATCAATATATACATCCAGATGCCCATCACCAAAATAAATTTTCAAACCATTGTTCTTTTTTAAACCTTGTACTTGGGTCACCATGTTGCCTTGCCTATCATAGGTCAAACTATAACCCCGTTGCAGTACATGCTTCGGATCAAGTGCTTTCAAAGACTCATACATCCGCAGCCAGCGGTTCGACTTTTCTTGTTGGATCCGTTGAACAGCTTGTTGCAAACGATCATACAGCCTTTGCCATGCTTGATGAGCATCCAAAATATGCGGTAAAATTTTAGATAAACGCACCTGACATTGATGTAAATTTTGCTGCTCATGGCGCAATCTATGACTTGGCTCCAAGTGTTGTAAGCGGACTTGCAAAGCCTGCAAACCTCTTTGATGCTGACGTAACTGTGCTGTCATAGAAGAAGTCAAACGTTCCGCACACTGATCGTGTTGATAAAAACGCTGATCCAGCCAGCGTTCTTGTTGGTGATGCAAATGTTGTTGTTGCATCATCCACTGTTGTTTACCATGTGTTAAATGGCTTCGCACACCCTGCTTGATACGTGATATCGCAGGTAAACGCTGGCGCAAACTATCGCGTGACGGACAGCATAATTCAGCAGCATTGGAAGGTGTTGCAGCCCGCACATCGGCAGCATAATCGACCAATGTGGTGTCAATTTCATGCCCAACACCCGAAACAACGGGAATATCACAAGCAAACACAGCTTGAACCACACGTTCATCATTAAAACACCATAAGTCTTCCAAGCTTCCACCACCACGCACCAAAAGAATCACATCGGGACGTGAATCCAAATCTTGTAAGTACTGCAAGGCAGATACAATCCTATCAGGGGCTTGTTGCCCCTGAACGATACAAGGCGATAAAGTAAGTTGCAGATAGGCGGGACGTGTTGCCAATACTTTTTTAACATCTTCCCATGCCGCAGCTGTGGTTGATGTGACGATGCCAATATGTTGCGGTAACGTCGGCAATGCTTGTTTATGCTCGGAAGCAAACCAACCGCGTTGGGCAAACAAAGATTTCCGCGCCTCAAACTCCGCTGCCAAAGCACCTGCACCCACTGGCATAATGCGTGTCACCATCATTTGATAGGTGCCACGCGGCTCATAAACACTTAGATGACCCGCAAAAACAAAGGCTTGCCCTTCTTTTAATTGAGCATGCAAACGAAGTGCCGAAGAACGCCACACCACAGCCGAAATTGCTGCATGACTATCCTTGATGGTAAAATAAAGGTGCCCCGATGAAGGGCGTGTTAAACGCGATACTTCACCTTGCACCTCAATATGTGCAAAGCCTTGTTCAATCACTTGTTTAATGCTTGCCGTTAACTCGGTAACGGTCTGAACCCTCATTAATCGTCGTTATCATCAGCAATCATTCTCGCTGCCTCTTCATGATCCACATGCCGAACATCATGCCCCTTCTCAATATAAATCACCATTTCAGCGATATTGGTCGCATGGGCTGCAATACGTTCTAAATTTTTAGCCACATTGGAAAGAATAAAGGATGCGCTAATCGAACGTGGGTCTTCCATCATATACGTCAACAATTCTCGATACATACGTTTGTGTAAACGATCAATACCCGTGTCTTCTTCAATCACCAGCATCGCCAAATCTACATCGCCGCGCGCCAAAGCATCCAAAGCACGACGCACATGCCGCTGAACCTTTTCCGCAATGGCATCCAAGTTTGAATAATCTTGTGGCAAGTGCTCTGCACTACGAATCATACCTTGGGCAATACTTGCAGATAAATCACCCATGCGTTCCAAATCTGTGACCACTTTAATCACAGCCAATACAAAGCGTAAGTCTCCAGCCGCAGGTTGTCGACGCACCAAAATATCACGCGTCATCACATCAATTTCAACTTCCATGGCATTGATCGCATGATCACGATCAATCGTGCGCAAAGCACGTTTTTCATCGCCTTCAAGCAAAGAGCGAACGCTATTTTTAATGGCACGCTCCACCAAGCCACCCATAGATAACACATGTTCTTTCAACTTGGTTAGTTCTTCATCAAAACGTCTGGTTGTATGCTGCATGATATGTCCCTCGAAAATATAAGCTTTAAATTGTATGGTCGTTTGTATATAGTGATTCAAGTATTAAATCACCCCGTCATTCCCGAAATCTTGGGTCGGGAATCTAATGATAGACCCTCGACACAAGCACGCGAGGGTGACGACTGGATAACAGAAATGATAGTTCAATATTTAAAGGACTAGAGTATAGTCCTTTAAGTATTGATTGACCCTTATCGTCATTAACCAAAACGCCCTGTAATATAATCTTCTGTTTGCTTCTTCTTAGGCTTGGTGAAAATGTCCTGTGTGTCACCCTGT
>NVWS02000014.1 GCA_002746295.2 Zetaproteobacteria bacterium | reverse complement strand
TTAAAGGACTAGAGTATAGTCCTTTAAGTATTGATTGACCCTTATCGTCATTAACCAAAACGCCCTGTAATATAATCTTCTGTTTGCTTCTTCTTAGGCTTGGTGAAAATGTCCTGTGTGTCACCCTGTTCAATCAAATTACCCATATAGAAGAAGGCTGTATGATCCGATACACGGGCTGCTTGCTGCATACTATGCGTCACAATCACAATCGTGTATTCGGTTTTTAATTCATCAATCAGCTCTTCAATTTTTGCGGTCGCAATAGGATCAAGTGCCGAACAAGGCTCATCCATCAAAATAATTTCAGGCTGTACAGCAATGGTTCGAGCAATACACAAACGTTGCTGCTGACCACCTGATAACGCAGTACCAGGTTGCTGCAACTTATCCTTCACTTCATTCCACAGCCCTGCATGCGTCAATGATTTTTCAACCAAGACATCACAATCACTCATACTTTGAACCAAACCATGAATACGCGGTGCATAGACAATATTTTCATAAATTGTTTTTGGGAATGGATTCGGCTTTTGAAAAACCATGCCCACTTTGGCGCGTAACTGCACCACATCGACATCTGTATCATAAATATTTTTATCATCCAAGATGACTTCACCTTCAGTGCGACATGCAGGAATACGATCATTCATGCGATTCAAACAACGCAATAAGGTCGATTTACCACAGCCTGATGGACCAATAAAAGCCGTCACCTTGCCGCACTTCAAATCAATATTGACATCATAAAGTGCCTGACTTTCACCGTACCAAAGGTTCAAATTCTGAATGGAAAAATTCTTAGCCGTTGTCATAATCTATCCTTACCACGTTTTTTGTGTGCGACTGCGCAACCAAACTGCAAAACCATTCAGCGATAGTAACACCGTTAATAAAACAAGAATCCCTGCTGCTGTTCGCTCTTCAAAAGCGCGAATGGATTCCGATGACCAAGTATATACTTGTGCTGGTAATACTGTCGTTGCATCCAAAATGCTACTTGGAGCTTCGGGGATATACGCCATCATACCCACAATCAATAACGGTGCTGTTTCACCCATCGCTTGCGCCAAACCAATGATACTTCCCGTTAAAATACCAGGAAAAGCCAATGGAAGAACATGATGCATCACCACTTGCAAATTGGAAGCACCCAAGCCATACGCCGCATCGCGAATGCTTTCAGGCACCGAACGCAAGGCAGCACGCGTACTGATAATAATCACAGGTAAGGTCATCAACGCCAAGGTTAAACCGCCTGCCAGCGCCGAAGATCGAGGCACACCCATCACATTGATAAAAATCGCCAAACCAAGTAAACCATATAAAATAGAAGGAATCGCTGCTAGATTATTAATATTCACTTCAATGGCTTGGGTGAAACGATTATCAGGCGCAAACTCTTCCAAATACACCGCTGTCATCACGCCAATCGGCACAGCTACAGCAATGGTAATCAACAATACCAAAATTGAACCAATTGCCGCTGCCAAAATACCTGCATTTTCAGCCATCTTGGAATCACCATGCGAGAAGAACCTAGCATTAAAGCGCATTTCAATATGCCCATCATCATACATGGCGGTGACATGACCGCGGTACTTCTTCTTCAGACCATGACCTTGATGACCTTTGATATATTGATCCACACGATGACTTGCCAAGGCCCAACGCTGCTTGGTTTGCCCCAATAGTTCTGGGTGCGCTTCCAACTCATACGGCAACGTCCGCAAATAGGATTTACTCACCAAATAACGGTAACTTCGCGGAATGGCTTTATTATAATTATCCTTAATGGCAGCACTATAAGTCACAGGCACTTCAATATAAGCTTGTTCAAAAGCTGGCATGGCCTTGCCAATAATGTCGATAAAGAAAAATGCCAAAAAGCTTAAAGCAAAGGCTATCGCTGCCATACCATAAAATTTAAAGCGTCGGTCCGCACGATAACGGCGTTTCAAACGTGGCGTGATATTCATCTATTCATACCTCTGACGGAATTTTCTAACCACAATACTCGATGCAATATTCAAACATAATGTAATCACCAACAAAACAAGCCCCAAGGCAAAAGCAGCCAAAGTAAACGCTGAATCAAACTCCTGATCTCCCGTGAGTGCCTCAACAATTTTCACTGTCACCGTGGTCACCCCTTCCAAGGGATTCGCTGTCAAATTCGGACGCAACCCAGCCGCCATCACCACAATCATGGTCTCACCAATCGCACGCGACATGGCCAATAAAAATGCTGCCACAATACCAGGCATAGCCGCTGGCAGAACAATATGACGAATCGTTTCAGAGCGGGTCATGCCCAATGCCAAGGAAGCATCACGCATCGGCTGTGGCACCGCCCGAATGACATCATCTGACAAGGATGAAATAAACGGAATAATCATAATTCCCATAATCAAACCAGGAGCCAGTGCATTGGTAAAATCTGCATGTAAACCAAAGGATTCAGCAATATTTACCACCAAAGGGCTAATCGTAATCGCTGCAAAAAAACCATACACCACAGTCGGAATACCCGCCAAAATCTCCAAGGTGGGTTTCAATGCTGTACGAAGCCCATCACTGGCATATTCCGACATATATATCGCTGCAAACAAACCCACTGGCACCGCTACCATCATAGCTATGATGGTAATCATGAAAGTACCTGCAAAAATAGGTAAAGAACCAAACTCAGGGACTGCACCACCTTCAGCCATGCCTGAACCAATCAAAAAGGCTGTATCTGGATTCCAAGTTGTTCCCGTCAAGAAATCCCAAAGCGGTACAATATTAAAAAACCGTATCGACTCAAACAGCACTGAAAAAACAATGCCTACCGTGGTGAGAACAGAAATAATAGCGGCAATAAACAACATCATCTGCATCGTTTTTTCAACAGGCTGACGGGCTCGAAAATCATGCTTCACATGTTTCAAACCCAACCACAAACTACCTGCACCCAAAGCAAATGCCGTTGCCAATAACATTTCACCTGGCACATGAATCCAACCAATCATATTCAGTATCGAACATACCAAACCCACCAATAACGCGGGGCTGGCTAATTTAATGACCGCATACCAACCAAAAAAACCAGGGCGTGATTGTAAGCGCCCAAACTGAACCTCAAGCTTTTCAGCTTTTTTACTTGCAAACAAGAAGGCCATCGCCGATAACGGCAAAAGACCCGCAACAAACCAAAAGAACACATTGGCGGTAGTCATAAACAATCACACTCCATTCAAATATTCCGATATTTTCAAATTTGTTCGTCATTTACCTTAGCAACTACAAGGTCAAACATCGGCAAATCCATATAGAAAAAAAGCTGAGGAAGAAACTCCCCAGCTTTTTTCATTATTCAGTTCAACTTATTTCTTTGCGAAATCTGCTGCTGTTAAATTTTTCAATGATTTCAAGTTTGCACGATAATGAGCCAAATCAGCTTCAGGCAATGGGATCAAGCCAATTTCTGTACACTCGCCATCTTTACCCACCATTTTATCGCTCATGAACAAATTAGCATAAGCCATCATACCTTTTACTTTGCCAATGTGTGATTTCTTGATGTAAAAATACAATGAACGAGACAATGGGTACGTATGACCAGAAATCGTTTCAGGTGTTGGAATCACACCATCAATAATCGCAGGTGCAATGCTATCGCTGTTTTCTTCCAAATAGCTATAACCAAAGATGCCCAATGCTTGTGTATCACGCGCCAATTTTTGAACAATCAAGTTATCATTTTCACCCGATGGAATATACACACCATCTTGACGAATTTTATGATATTTTTTGTATGCTTTGTTTTTCTTCTTATCAGCTTTATATAATTTTGTATATGCGTCGATATGCTTGGTCAAATGCTTAAGAATCATGTCTTCAAATGCATCACGCGTACCTGAAGATGCTGGTGGACCATAGATACGAATCGCACGGTGTGGCAATTTAGAATTGATTTGATCCCAGAAAGAATATGGATTATCAATCAAATGTGAGCCATCTTTACTTGGTACTTCAGCTGCCACTGCCAACATCAAATCATGACGTGAAAGAGCGATGCTTGGTGATGTTTTGGATTGCGCAATGGCAATACCATCATAACCCACAACCATTTCAGTGACTTCTTTTACACCATTATTTTGGCATTTTTTAAATTCTTTCAACTTCATGCGACGTGAAGCATTGGTGAAATCTGGGGTATCCATGCCTGCGCCAGCACAAAACAACTTCATACCACCACCCGAACCTGTGGATTCGACCACTGGGGTTTTAAACTTCGTTGTCGTACCCAATGCTTCAGCTGTATAGCTAGAAAATGGATAAACGGTTGAAGAACCCACAATTTGAATCGCATCCGCTGCTTGTGCAGTTGTCATACCCATGCAAGTTGCAGCAACTGCTGCACATGCAAATAAACTTGTCTTTTTCATAGAATAAAGTCTCCTCATTCAAGATGTGACGTAACATAAAATGAGTATATGACAGCCTTGTGACACATATCACACGTTGATATATACCAACAAAAAAGGGCGATACCCTAAGGTACCGCCCTTTTTTCAACGAGGAGAGATAGCACATCTTTTTAAACAAGATATTTGCAATATATTAAAAGAGCATCATGACATACTTATGACATGCCATCGGCTCAATATATTAACGTTTCAATTGCATTAAAGATGAAAGCATTTGATCCGTTGTTAGGATTGTTTTTGAATTTGCTTCATAGCCACGTTGCGACACAATCAATTTCACAAATTCTGTACCTAAATCCACATTCGATTGTTCCAGTCCAAAAGGTGTAATCGATCCCATACCACCATTACTCGGTTTTTCCAAAATAGGCGCACCCGAAGCAATGGTTTGTTGCTGCAAATTATTCCCTACTTTTGTCAATACCGCATCATTGGAGAATTTTGCTAAAGCCACTTGAAACATAGGGCGACGTTGACCATTGGTGAACACACCATAAATAGTCCCCGTAGAATCTGTATCCAATTTATCTAAAAATCCTGATGCAAAACCATCGGTTGTCATCTTGCTTGTTGCAAAAGATCCTGCCATTTGCACTGTACCATCAAAACCTGTTCCTGTAATGCCAGTACTATCCGTTGTCGTTGCAGCACCGAAATTAAATTGAATCGTACTTGCTACAGCACTTTTCCATTGGAAATTAACCAATGGGCTACGTTCAACAGTTAACTCACCAGTATTACCAAACGCCAATGATTGCGAGTTAGCTGTCCCGGCTGCTACAGGCGTCATGACATTACCTCGGGTGACTTGAAGCGTTAACGCTGCTTGAGCTGGTGTTGGTGTAGCTACAATACCTCCCGCTGCTGTTTTCGTTCCTACAGCAACAGCTGTCCCCGCAGGCAATGCCGCACCATCAATCGTTACATCCACATTAAATTTCGTACCCTTCGTGATTTGCACCCCTGGCTGACCGACCCCACCAACACCAGGCGGTAAAGCTGGATTGGCCACATTATAAGCATTGGGACCCACAACCAGTGATTCTGGCGTGGCTCCACCTCCGATCAAATCAACTGAACTCGCACCCGCATGCCAAGACCACTGATTCGCTGCTGTTTTCGAATAATAAATATTGACTGGATGCACACTACCCAAGGAATCATACGCATTCACCTGCGTTTTATAACTGTATGTGGTTGGATCTGCTGGATCAAAAGCGGGAGCGTTCACAATAGGTGCAGTGGCATCAATGGTCACACCTGCTGTCACTTTGGTTGTGGCTTGCGCTTGTGCCGATGAGTTGGCAAAGGTAATATTGGTAATATTACCTGTAGCGAGTCCTGTAGTATTTGTTGCCCAACCCTGAACAACATTACCTTGCCCATCAATCAAGTTCGAGTTTTTATCTAAAATAAATGATCCCGCACGCGTATAAAATGTTTGCCCGCTGGCGGGATCTTTCAAAGCAAACAAACCATTGCCATTGATCGCCATATCAGTTGGATTGGTGGTGTTTTGTACAGACCCTTGACGGTTATCCTGTGCGATTTGACCAATTTTCACACCACCACCCACTTGATTGGCAATATTCGCTTTCGTCACACCAATGGTTTGCGACAACACACTGGAAAATTGCATATTTTGAGATTTAAAGCCCAATGAGTTCACATTGGCAATATTATCACCAATCACACGAACGGATTCACCAAAAGCTTTAAGACCACTTGCACCTGTAAATAACGCATTATATATTCCCATCATAGTCTCCTATTCTAATTTTTATTTCATGAAACAATATTACAAACGAATTTCACTCACTTGTGAGGTATTCACCGCAACCCCTCCAACCACCAACTGCACACCACCAGCTTGTGATTTTCGTACTGCATCCACCAAACCTGAACGCTGAACATTGGCTTGAATCGTTTGACCTTGATAATCCAACGCCTTAATTTCAAAACTATAAGTACCCGCCGCCATGGTCGCTCCACTATCACTCAGACCATTCCAACTAAAACTTTGCTTGCCTTGTGTTAAAGCACCTGCATCCATCGTCCGAACAACCTGCCCTGTACTATCACGCACCAAAACTTGCGTAGATGCCGCACCCAAACTCAAATGAGTAGAAAATTTGATCGGAGAACCCGTGAAATCCACTGTGCTTTGATTAACCGTCACGCTATGACCCAAATAACTGGATGAAGCACCTGCAAGACCTGCGAGTCCTGATGAACCAGCCCCCATACCACCGTTGGCTGCCAATGTTTTTAAATACTTGTTCGTACTTATTTGTTGTTCCACCATATTGAATTGCGCCAGCTGCGATGCCATTTTGGATGAATCTTGTGGTTTTGAAGGATTTTGATTTTTCATTTGAGCCACAAGAAGTTTTAAAAATACATCCTTGCTACCCAAGTTTTTTTGCGCAGCTGGGACAGCACTCTGTTGTGGGTTACCGGCACTGATATTGGTAAGTTGTAAAGCCATTGTATTCTCCTAAGCTAAAATGTTGAGACGACCATGAGTCGCTGTATTCACGCCCATCACAGCAGCATTCATCGCAGCTAAGTCCACTTGTTCAGTACCCATGCCTGATCCATTTTGTCGAGCAAACCCTTGCGCTTCATCACGACTGCTTTGATCCCGCCGCGAATTCATATCCATCGTAAAACCAGATAAATTTAAACCTTGATCGGCCAATGCCTGACGTAACTGTGGCAATTGCTGCTCTAGAATTTGTTTGGATGCACTTTGATCAATCACCATGTGGACTTGCAATTGCTTGGCAGCATCCATTTGAAGTGTTACTTGAATTTTACCCAGAGATGCTGGCTCTAATTGTAACTCAAGTTTCTTCATCCCTTCCTTGGCTGCTCTAGCAACTTCTGACATGGCATCTTGAGGCATAAATGCTTGTGCCGTGCGGTATGCTAAATGTGCGGAGAATGTCTGCTGAGTCGAACGAACATCCCGTATGGATAAACCATCCAAGAGGCTGGCAACCTGACGACTTGAACCGCGATCATCTTTTGAATCCGATGATTGATCACTAAACTTCGCTGATACATCTATACTTGACGATACACCTTGGGCTATCACCGTTCCAATGGTCGATGTTTGAACGCCATTAGAAATGATCGCTTTTGAAGGCACATGTGCTGTGACACCCAACTTAGCAAGTACTTCACCCGATACCTTTGCTTTTTTAATGACAGCTACTTGATTTTGATTTAATAGCGTGTTTTCACTTTCATTTTGAAACAATGCCATGGGAGTTGACCCAGCTGTGACGGGAGCTTGCGGCATGGTTTGAACGGTCACTATCGATGCTTGCGCCGTTGTTACGGGAATTTGAGGCGTGGTTTTAGCCTGTAAAGCTACAGAATTTTCCCCTTTAACTTGGGCTTTCACCGCTTCTGGATCTATTTGACTTGTAACTGCCGCTTGCACCGCTGTTACGGGAATTTGAGGCGTGGTTTTAGCCTGTAAAGCTACAAAATTTTCCCCTTTAACTTGGGCTTTCACCGCTTCTGGAGCTATTTGACTTGCAACTGCCACTTGCGCCGCTGTTACAGGAATTTGAGGCGTGGTTTTAGCCTGTAAAGCTACAAAATTTTCCCCTTTAACTTGGCCTTTCACCGCTTCTGGAGCTATTTGACTTGTAACTGCTGCTTGCGCCGCTGTTACGGAAACTTGGGGTGCGGTTGTAGCGGTGCTTTGAGTCTGTAAAGCTACAAAACCTTTTCCTTTAACTTGCGTTTTCACCGCTTCTGGATCTATTTGACTTGTAACTGCCGCTTGCGCCGCTGTTACGGGAACTTTAGGTGCGGTTGTAGCGGTGTTTTGAGTCTGTAAAACTACAAAATCTTTTCCTTTAACTTGGGCTTTCACCGCTTCTGGAGCTATTTGACTTGTCACTGTTGGTGCTTGAGCTGCCACGACTAAAGATTCTGCCGCTTGCGCCGCTGTTACGGGAACTTGAGGTGCGGTTGTAGCGGTGCTTTGAGTCTGTAAAGCTACAAAATTTTCCCCTTTAACTTGGGCTTTCACCGCTTCTGGAGCTATTTGACTTGTCACTGTTGGTGCTTGAGCTGCCACCACTAAAGATTCTGCTGCTTGCACCGCTGTTACGGGAACTTGGGGCGAAGTTTGAGCCTGTAAAGCTACAAAATCTTTTCCTTTAACTTGCGTCTTCACCGCTTCTGGAGCTATTTGACTTGTCACTGTTGGTGCTTGAGCTGCCACCACTAAAGATTCTGCCGCTTGCGCCACTGTTATGGAAACTTGAGGCGCAGTTTGATCTTGCAAAGCCACCAACTCTTTCCCTTTAGCTTGGGCTTTAATAATTTCGGGGATTATTGGACCTGTCACTGTTGCTGCCTGAGCTACAGACACTGTATTTACCATGGGTAGTACATGGGGGAATTGAGTCTTTGTAGATCCAGCATCCACAACTTTTTTCTTCGTTGCATCCATCGCTTTGTTTTCAGAAACTGAAGAAAGGTGTTTTTGAATGGTCTTCATCAAACTTGCAAACACACCTTTCTTTGCATCAGGTGTTGAAGCAACAGACTCCCCTTTCTGTGAAGTCGATGACGTTGGGGTAAGTTGGCTTAGTGGATTCATCATGCCACCAGTAAAGCAGGTGGCATGCCAGTAGTTAAGCGTATATTTAACAGCAACTTAGATAAAAATAAAAATAAACCTTCGGCAGAATATACCGCCTTAAAGTGGCATTATTTTCCCTTTGGCAAGCCTGCGACCTACATCAATACTCGCTCAATACCACCCGATTTCACTTTATCGACAAAATTATTTTCCCAATCATCGCCATACATCTGTTTGGCAAGCTCCACCACAATATAGTCCGCTTCTACCCCACTTTCGCCTTCCAAACGACTTAAGCCTTGCAAACATGATGGGCATGAGGTGAGAATTTTTTGTTTTTCATCACCTTGTTCCGCCAACTTATCATGCGTGATTTGCATGGACTCTTCTTTGCGTGAACGAATTTTTCCTGCAATCTCAGGATGTGCAACAGCCAACGTACCGGCCTCACCGCAACAATCGGGAGATTCTAGAGAAGGTTGAGATAACAAACTTTCAATCACAACTTCAGAGCCATGCCGTTTCAATGGCGTGTGGCAGGGTTCATGGTACATATATTGCACGCCTTCTGCTTGATCTACCTTCACACCTTGTTCCATCAAGTACTCATGAATATCAATCAAGGGTGCATCAGGAAATACTTCTTCCAAGTGATAACGTGTCAATTGATCGTAACAGGTACCACACGAGACAATCACCGCTTCAAAATCAAGATACGACAAGGCATTTTTCATGCGATGAAACAATACACGGTTGTCATAGGTAATTTTATCACCCTTTTTATGATCTCCCGATGCAGTGCTGGGATAACCACAACATAAGTATGAGGGTGGCAATACCACATTCACACCCAAATCATACAACATGGCTTGCGTCGCTAAACCCACTTGTGAAAATAACCGCTCTGAACCACAACCTGGAAAATAAAACACAGCTCGATTTTTGGCGCGTGAGACATCACGTAAAATAGGAATCATATTTTTATCACGCGATTCAATGCCCAAACGTTGACGTGTTGTACCCAAAGGCAAACTGGGCAAAGGACGTTCCACAAAATTAATAATCTGTGCCTGAATACCATCCAAATTTCGTTTGGCCGCAGGTATTTTTTGAATCAAGCCCACTTTTTTTGCCACGTTATGCAACAAACGATGACCCATATAGCCCCAGCGAATCACCACTTCCCGCATCAAGCGTACAGCGTCAGGTTGCTGAATGACCAAAAATGCCATGGATAATTTTGCACCAATATTAAAACGCGCCTGCCCCTTATCTTTCAATAAAGCGCGCATTTTTTCTGTCACTTCACCAAAATCAATATTGACAGGGCAAGGCGCTTCACATTTATGACAAATGGTACAATGATCGGCCACATCATGAAGTTCATCAAAGAATTCAAATGAAATACCAGAACCCGTCTGCGATTCATATAAAAAGGCTTCAATAATTGAACCTGATGCCTGAATCTTATTGCGCGGTGAATATAACATATTGGCGCGTGGAAAATGCGTATTACACACAGGTTTGCATTTACCACAACGCAAACAAGGAGAAATTTCTTCCGACAACTCCGTTAAATCCGCCGCCTCCATAATGACGGCTTCATGTTCCAATAGGTTAAAGCTTGGCGTATAGGTTAAACTTAAATCCAAATCAGGTTTGAGTTTACCACGGTTAAATAAATCGTGTGGGTCGGCACGATCAAGATAGGCAGCACTCTCTTTGAGTACATCGGCATTCATATAAGCCAACTTGGTGATACCAATACCATGCTCACCTGAAATCACACCGCCCAAGGCTTCCGCTTTCGCCATCACTTTTTCCACCACATGATGTGCCTTACGCATCATCATATAGTCATTGGAATTGACGGGGATATTGGTGTGCACATTACCATCACCTGCGTGCATGTGCGTCGCCACCACCACGCGCCCTGACAACACTTTTTGATGAATGCTTTTAATACGCTCAATCAACGTTGTGTTACCACGCAAGCGATCCAAAATAGGACGTTTCACCTCATGTTTATAGGAAATACGCACATCACCCCGTTGAATCACACGAAACAAAGATTCCGTTGGCTTATACACCACACCATTGATTAAATCCGCCACATCACTGGCAGGCTCATGCAACGCTTTCAGCATACGCCGCCAATTGCTTTGGGCAGCGACCACCACCTGCAAACATTCCGATATTTTATCTTCCAAAAATACATCATCTTCCAATGATAATTCTTGACGTATCAGTAAATCATCCATACGCAAACGTTGCTTGGTTTGCACCAAATAATCATGCAATGCATTGACAATATCGATTTTATTGGCGATAGAATTTTCAATATTTAAAAATTCCACATAATCATTGTATTCAGATAAACGGGGCAGTGGAATCACCACATCTTCATTCATTTTGAAGGCGCGTGTGTGCTTGGCAATGGCTGCCATGCGTCCACGGTCACCCCAAAAACGTCCGCGATCCGCTTTGGATATGGCGACAAAACCTTCGCCATTGCCTTGTGATGTCATACGGCAAATATCCGAACATGCTTGCGCTACCTGCGATTCATCGTCACCCGATACATCAATCAACAAGACCACACGCGGACGTTCACGGCGCGTTGATTTACTCACATAATCAATGGCTTTGACATATTTTTCATCAAAATGCTCAAAACCTTCTAAAAAAGTATCAGGCATGGCATCAACATGATCTTTAATACCGACCAGAGCTTTTGTCGCATCATCAAGCAATTGCCCAAAAAACTCACAACATACGGTTCGCGTGACATCATAAGCGCGATGCAAAATAAACGTCGCCTCGGTGATAAAACCATCCGTGCCTTCTTTTTGAATACCGGGTAAACCACCCATGGCTTTACGAGTGACATCTTTACCCAAGCCTTCACGGCGGAAAATAGAGCCTTTGAGGGTTAACGTTTCATCGGATAATACACTGCCATCATCACTGGATGTACGAAGCAATTGAAAAGCCACGGATGCTTCTTCATGAATTTTACCCATATTATGATTCAAGCGCGTCACTTCCAGCCAATGCCCATCAGGTGTGACCATCTTCCAGCTCAATAGGTTATCAAGGCATGTTCCCCAAATCACCGCATGCTTACCACCTGCATTGGATGCCACATTACCACCAATCGTACACGCCCAAAGGCTGGTCGGATCGGTGGCAAACACATGCGGTTTGGCAGCGTCCATCACTTTACCTGTGACTGCGCCTGCCAAGGCTCTAATGGTCTCCACCTCACCTTTTTCGCCGATATTTTGTGTTTTTACAGCATCAATATGATCGAACTTTTCAATGTTAATCATCACAGCATTGTTCGATAATGGTACAGAACCACCGCACAAACCTGTGCCACCACCACGCGGTATCACAATTAAATCCAATGCTTGAACGGTTCGAATCAATCCTGGCAGTTCATCAGGGTTATCAGGGGTGACCACACAAAAGGGATGGTGCGAACGCCAATCTGTCGCATCGGTGGCATGATGGGTTAAGGTAAAAGCATCAAAATGAATGTTGTTACGGTGCGTATGTTTGGCAAGGGCGCGCTTGGCTTGGCGACGTTTTTTGGGCTCATCATCAAACCACGCATAAAAAGATTCCAACATCCGCTCGGTGCATGCAGCCACCTTGGTTGCACGTTGATTATCTTGCGCACCATCCAAAATACGTTGCAAACGTGCTTGATGCCGTTTACGCATCTTCTTCAGGCGTTTGCCATGCTCCAACAGGTCATTTTTGAGAAAGACATTGCGTTCAATCACCCAAACATCGCCCAGAATATCAAACAACATACGGGCTGAACTGCCTGTACGCCGCTGTTTTCTCAAGACATTGAGATCATCCCAAATTTCATCACCCAAGAAACGTTTGACGATTTCACGGTCTGAATAAGAGGTATAGTTATAAGGTATTTCACGAATGTTTTCAGGCACAAATTACTCCAAAAGCAAGCATGGTCTTTCAAAAAAGTCGCAGCCTACTGAAAACGCATGAAAAAAACTTAAATACCCTCAAAAAGAAAATAAAAAAACATCAACCCCAACGACCATCTGCCCGAGGGCGTATGAGAATCATCGCATAGAGAAACACAAACAAAGCAAATACGATCATCCAAAGCACTTGCGATAAAGCGATCCAAAGCGGTGCATACTCAGGCAAAAACATGGGTAAAAAAACACGCACAAAGGCTCCCACAAACAAGACAATAAACATCCATCCAACACCTTTGGGAGGGTTCATAATATCACGCCCTGTATGTCCCAATGAAATGCGCGACATCATACCCAAGGTCATCATACCAATGCCGCCCACTGTAAACGCATGAATCACCAATGATGTGGGAATTCC
>NVWS02000013.1 GCA_002746295.2 Zetaproteobacteria bacterium | reverse complement strand
ATAGTCGTTTAAGTATTAAATAGGTATTATGTTTTCGTCACCCTCGAATGCTTGTGTCGAGGGTCTATCAATAGATTCCAGACACAAGCACTCTGGAATGACGGTGGTTTAATACTTGAATCACTATATGCAGGTTTCCTCCAAACATCAAGATTAAAAATATTTAATATTTACGCTTGAGGGGAAATACTTTTTTTATAGTGTCCGAGTTACGCAATTTAGCGTAGATTTAGATGGGAGGGGATATTATGATGAAAAAAATGTTATTAACCTTGGCCACAAGTGCATTGTTGGCTGCACCATTAGCCGTTCATGCAAGTGATGGGCATGCGGAAGGTGCACATGCTGCCGTGGCAGACTCGATCGTTGCCAAAGAACGGGAAATTCTTGCAGAAAATACGCAAGGAAGAGGCTTTGGTCCTCAATCACCACGTGATATTGATGCTATTGAGGGCTACAACCAAAGAATTTTTAATGCTGCGCCAGCTTCAACCAGTATGAACCTATGTAATATTCATTTTCATAAAAATGCAGAGCATAAAGCGCATGACTTTTCAGTCTATGCTGGCAATGGTAATGGTTATGGCTATTTAAGTGGTTATAAATACTCGGGTCACTTGACGAAGAAAGAAGAAAAATCATTTAAAAAAGACGTTTGCAAGAGTCATCATGGTGATGGTGCTTTGATGTCTGGTGATACCATTGAAGTGCACTATGTTTATACAACTGCGAAAGTAAAACCTGGTCCTACGTTGGGAGCTTGCTTGAGCGATTCGATTAAAAACCCTCAATTACGTGTAGAAACACAGGTCTATGTTCTTGTGAATGATAAAAATGCTCTTGATTTTAAAAACTTGACGACATTTGAAAAGACTGGATCAGGCTTGTACCAAGCTGTTGGTATTCCTGATAATACAGGGACACCTGTTCAGTATGCTGGCTCAACCACAGGCCCTAGTTACAATGAAAAAGGTTCGCCGTATCAAGTCACCTGGAGTGTTCGTCCGCATGTGGCAAAAGTGAATATTGCAACAGTGGGTAAATGGTGTGAAAGTAATATCTTTAAAGAAAACCATGGTCATGGTGTGCGTAACCTTGTAAAGAATCCTAATTTATTGTCACAAATCAACTAAGTTATCCCTACAAAAGGATATTGAAAAAGCCGCCTCAATGAGGCGGCTTTTTTTATGTTATGCGTGGTATTTGACTGATTCTTCACGGACAGCTTTGAAAAATTCAATCGCATGTTCAGGTGGAACATCAGGTGTAATACCATGCCCAAGATTGAACACATGACCATTGCTATACCCAAATTTAGCTAAAATATCTTTGACTTCGGCACGAATGCGTTCTGGCTTGGCATACAACATGGTTGGATCCATATTGCCTTGCAGTGCAACACGATCACCCACGCGGCGTTTGGCCTCATCCATATCAATCGACCAATCCAGCCCCAACACATCACAGCCAGTGTCAGCCATCTTCTCAAGCCACCCCATACCGCCTTTAGAATACAAAATAACAGGCACTTTACGACCATCGTTTTCACGTGTCAGTTGAGATACAATGCGCTGCATATACTGTAGTGAAAATTCATTGTAAGCACTGGTATTTAAAATTCCGCCCCATGTATCAAAGATTTGTACAGCTTGCGCACCATGGGCAATTTGACCATTCAAATATGCAGCCACTGAATCAGCTAATTTCTCAAGCAATAAGTGCATGGTGTCAGGCTCATTAAACATCATGGATTTCACTTTGGAGAAAGTCTTAGAACCGCCACCTTCCACCATATAGGTTGCCAATGTCCAAGGGCTGCCCGCAAAACCAATCAATGGTACACGACCATTCAAATCACGACGAATCGTGCTTACCGCATCCATAACATAACCCAAGCCTTGGGTTGGATCATTCAAAACAGGAAGTTTTTCAACATCTGCTTTACAGGTAATTGGATCAGGAAATTTCGGTCCTTCGCCCGTTCCAAAGGTTAGTTCCATACCCATCGCTTCAGGTACAACAAGAATATCTGAGAATAAAATCGCAGCATCCGCATCCAAAATATCAATCGGTTGCAAGGTGACTTCGCTACATAACTCAGGTGAGCGGCATAAATTTAGAAAACCACCCGCCTTGGCGCGTGTGGCACGGTATTCAGACAAATAACGTCCTGCTTGGCGCATCATCCATACAGGCGTGCGCTCCACATCTTGGCGCAAACATGCGCGTAAAAATAAATCGTTTTTTAATTCAGTCATATTTTTTCCTTTTAATCCCAAATATAGCCTTCAGTCGGTGATGATGCCGATGCAAATGCACGCTTGGGCATACGCCCTGCCAAATAGGCTTGACGACCTGCACGAATGGCATCACGCATGGCTTTTGCCATCAAGCATTCATTTTTGGCTTCAGCAATCGCCGTGTTAATCAAGGCAGCATCCGCGCCCAATTCCATGGATTTTGCAGCATCCGAAGCAGTTCCAATACCCGCATCAACCACAATCGGTACATTCGCACGTTGTTTAATGACACGAATATTAAATGGATTCGCCAAACCACGACCTGAACCAATGGGATTGCCCAGCGGCATCACAGCCACACAGCCGATTTCTTCGAGACGACGCGCAACAATCGGGTCATCATTGGTATAAACCATGACCTGAAAGTCTTCTTTGACCAAGGTTTCAGCTGCTTTGATGGTTTCAACGACATTCGGATAAAGCGTTTCTATATCACCCAATACTTCTAACTTCACCAAATCCCAGCCACCTGCTTCGCGTGCTAGACGCAAAGTACGCACAGCATCTTCAGCATTAAAACAGCCCGCAGTATTGGGTAAAATGGTATATTGCTTGGGGTCGATATAATCGAGTAGGCTTTCTTTGCCCATATCGGTGATATTGACCCGTCGAACAGCCACGGTAATCATCTCAGCTTCCGAAGCTTCGGTGGCATCTTTGGTTGCTTCGAAACTTTTATATTTTCCAGAGCCGACAATCAAGCGGGATTTAAATTCGTATGTCCCGACTTTGAATATATCATCCGTCATATTCATCCTCCACCTATCATATGCACCAATTCGATGCGATCGTTTTCACACAAGCGTGTGTTGTCATATTCACTTTTTGGCACAACTTCAAGATTGCGCTCAATGGCAATCATCCGTTTTTCCAAGCTTAGTTCGATGACCAGTTGGCTTAGTGTTTCGGCTGTCGTTGCTGTTGTTTCGCCGTTTAATAAAATGTGCATAAAACCATGCCTTTTGAATCATTTACACCATAAACACCTAATTTTCATGCAAAATAAGTCGAAAATGATGTTTTTTTTGTTTGACCCTATTTTATCCCGAACCTAGTGTGACGCGCACGCTATCATCAAGCGCAGTTTCTCCCAAGCAGGGAGAAAATAGATGGAGAATACATGAAGCCGTTAAACATACTTGTGTTGCATGGACCCAATTTAAATCTTTTGGGTACGCGTGAGCCTGAAACCTATGGTTCTGAATCTTTGAATGACATCAATTGTTCTTTACAAGATTTAGGAGAGAAATTAGGCGCAAAGGTTCAATGTTTTCAAAGCAACCATGAAGGTGCATTGGTGGATGCGGTTCATCAAGCACATTTGGACAATGTGGATGGTATTGTCATCAATCCAGCAGCTTACACACACACAAGTATCGCTTTGCGAGATGCGCTATTGGGCGTACAAATTCCCTTTATTGAAGTGCATTTATCCAATGTTCACGCGCGTGAAGCATTTCGTCATACATCAAGGATCGCTGATATTGCGATAGGCATCATTGCTGGTTTTGGTTCTAATTCTTATCATTTGGCATTACGCGGACTTATTCAACACAACACCACAAGGAGCACAAATGAATCTTACTGAAATTCGTAAACTGATTAAAATGGTCGAAAGCTCAGATATTGCTGAACTTGAAATTTCCGAGGGTGAAACATCGGTTCGCATCTCGCGTCAAAGTCGCATCATGCCTACAGGCGTCACACCTCAAATGATGGCAACATCTCCAATGGTTGCTGCACCTGCCTCAGTCGCCAGTGAAACACCTGTTACCTCTGATGAAACCTCTGAACCTGATGATACCCATCTGGTGAAGTCCCCTATGGTTGGAACCTATTATAGTGCCTCAAGCCCCGATGCAGAACCATTTATTATTGAAGGACAAACCGTGAAAAAAGGTGAAACCCTTTGTATTATTGAAGCCATGAAATTAATGAATGAAATCGAATCAGAGTACAATGGTGTTGTAGAAAAAATCTTGGTTGATAATGCAACACCGCTTGAGTTCGGACAAGCGATGTTTGTTATCAAACCTACTTAAGGGGTTGGTGTATGTTTCATAAAATTCTTATTGCCAACCGTGGTGAAATTGCTGTTCGTGTCATTCGTGCCTGTAAAGAATTAGGCATTGGGACTGTTGCGGTTTATTCAGAAGCCGATAAAGAAGCCATGCACACGCGGCTTGCCGATGAATCTATATGTATTGGACCTGCCGCAGGTGCGCAATCATATTTACATATTCCAGCTATTATGGCCGCAGCAGAGCTCACCGATGCCCAAGCCATTCACCCTGGTTATGGTTTTTTAGCCGAAAATGCTGAATTTGCTGAAATTGTCATTGCCTCAGGTTTAACTTGGATTGGCCCCACACCAAAATCCATGCGTATTATGGGTGATAAAGTCAAAGCCAAGCAACGCATGCTAGAGGCCAATGTGCCGTTGGTTCCTGGCTCTGATGGTGCCGTTCGTTCGGTAGAAGAAGCGCATACTGTTGCCAAAGAAACAGGTTTCCCCTTGATTATCAAAGCCGCTGCGGGTGGTGGTGGACGTGGCATGAAGGTCGTTCGTTCAGAAGTTTCCTTAGCCAGTTCATTTAATATTTGCCAAACTGAAGCCAAGACGATGTTTGGTGATGATACCGTATTTATCGAAAAATTTCTTGAAGAGCCTCGTCATATTGAAGTGCAAGTTTTGGGTGATAGTCATGGGAACCTTGTGCATTTGTATGAACGCGAATGCTCTATTCAACGGAACAATCAAAAAGTACTTGAAGAAGCCCCCAGCCCGTCCATCAGTGAAAAAACACGTAAGGCTATTTGTGCGGCAGGTGTGGCAGCAGCCAAAGCTGTCGATTATGAAGGTGCAGGTACGATTGAGTTTTTATTGAATCCAGATCAATCGTTTTATTTCATGGAAATGAACACACGTATTCAAGTGGAACACCCTGTGACTGAATTTATCACGGGTGTGGATTTGGTTGAATGGCAAATTCGTGTGGCATCAGGCGAAAAACTGGCGTTTAATCAAAAGAAAATTAAGATGAAGGGTCATGCGATTGAGTGCCGCATCAATGCAGAACATCCGTTCAAATTCACACCATCGCCAGGTATGATTAAGTTGTATCATGCACCAGGTGGTCGAAGTGTGCGGGTGGATTCAGCCGTGTATACGGGGTATACAGTACCACCCCATTATGACTCGATGATTGCCAAGGTGATTACCCATGCCCGTGATCGTGCCAAGTGTATTCGACGCATGCAGCGTTCGATTGATGAATTGGCAATTATTGGTATTACCACCAATTGTGAGTTACATAGCCGCTTGTTGGCAAATCCAGCATTTCAAAAAGCTGATTTTAATATCCACTTTTTGGAAAAATGGTTAAAAGAACTGAACAAGGTTTAAGGTTTGTTTGGTCACATACGCATTTCCAAGCACTTGTCTTGGGAGTCTATTAAAAACGTTCTTATGGATCCCCGATTAAAAAATTCGGGGATGACAAGATATAGTCATTCAAGTATAGAACTATCATTTCCATATTCCCCAATCGTCATCCTCGAATGCTTGTATCGAGGATCTACCATTAGATTCCCGATAAAAGATTTCGGGAATGACGGGGTGATTTAATACTTGAATCACTATAGTTTCATACTTAAATCACCATACCCAAAGTTTTCACCAAAAAAAAGCCCGCCTGAAATAAATCAGACGGGCTTTTTAAAGAACCGTTACGTTTTATTAAGCCATATCTCTAACGTGTGCATTCAAACGAGAAACACGACGTGATGCTTGACGAGCATGGATTAAAGATTTTCCACCAGCGCGATCAAGCAAGGAAACAGCAGATTTCAATGCAACATTCGCCGCGTCTTTATCGCCTGCTTCAATTGCAATTTCTAGTTTCTTGATTGCAGTACGCATGGTTGAACGTTGAGTACGATTCAACGCGCGTTTTTTAAGATCTTGACGCGCACGCTTCAATGATGATACATGATTAGCCACTAATTCACCCCTTGTTAGCACATCTTTCCGATGTGAAACACTCAAAAATGAGCGGCGAAATATAAGGAATGGGGAATATATGTCAATGATTAATCATGATGTATGTTTTTTTATCCTTTGCTGGACGCTAGCTTGTAGATTTGATGCAATGCCGCCATGACATCTTTTCAATCTTCCGATTCACATAAATGGTCCCAACATTTCTTATTACATCGCCCCAAAGAACAAAAGAATTGTATTTGGATACATGCTTGTTCAGTGGGTGAGGTGGCATCGGTTGTCCCATTGATTCAAAGGCTTCATGCACAAGATCATGAAATCCATCTTACGGTGATTACACGCACAGGTTTTCAACATGCACTCAAGCAAGTGGGTAACATCGCTTCTATTTCATACCTACCTTGGGACTTACCAACCTTGATGCGCCGATTTGTGCAATACCTCAAACCCAAAATACTGTTGCTTGCAGAAACTGAGTTTTGGCCGGGGATGCTGAAAGCTTGTCATCAACAAGGCGTGAAAGTGATCGGTATCAACACACGCATTTCGGATCGTTCTTTTCCAAAATATTATGCCACACGTTTTTTTTGGCGACGTTGCTTAGCAAACGTGGATGTGTTTTTGCCACAAAGTGAGGTGGATGGAGAGCGTTTGATAGGCATGGGCGTGGATCACACACGAATTCAAGTCGTAGGTAATCTAAAATATGCGATTACAGCACCCGAAGTTGACGTTCAGGCTTTACGCCAACGTGTGGATGTGAGCGGAGTACGCCCCATTATATTGGTGGCAAGTACGCATGAAGATGAGGAACTGCGTATTTTAAAGATGTGGCAAGTTTGGCACCGTCAACAGCCCGATGTCCTATTGGTCATCGTTCCCCGTCACCCTAGACGTTTTGATGATGTGGCAACGATGGTGATAGCACAGGGGGTGTCATTGGCACGTTGGTCTCAAAAGGAGTCCACACAGCATACGAATGTATTGCTGGTGGATGCTATGGGTGTGTTGCAGTCGCTTTATACCATTGCGGATATTGCTATTATTGGCGGGAGTTTGGTGCCAGTGGGCGGACATAACCCCTTGGAAGCCGCCATTTGCGGGCGTGGTGTCATCACTGGACCACATGTTCAAAATTTTCGTCAGGTTATGGCAGGTATGCAAAAGGCTTCGGCAGCCATTGTAGCGCAGGATGATGCAGAATTTGAAGCCTTGGTACTGGAGATGTTAAAAAAACCTGAATCCTTACGTCGTTTGAATGCACATGCAGCCTTGTTTATGCAAAAAAACACGGCGATTCTTGAGCGAATATGTGATGTGATTAAGCCTTTTTTACGACCCGTCAATTGATGGTTAATGTGGCGAAAACCCTATAATCCCTTGTTTTAGGCTTGCAAACTGCGTACAGTTTCACTTGGGAATATCTAGGAGGGCATGCAATGAAACATCATGGCATCATAATAACAATCGGAATATTCATCGCTATGTTGATGGGGGTTGCCGCGCCATCTCAGGCTGCTGGCATCAAGCATGTTAATCTTGCAGCATTTCATAAAATAAAACATGAATATGAATATGAATATGAAGCCATTGTGTTGGGGCGTTTTAGTAGTTTTATGGCGGAAATGGAGAAGGGGTCGGAAGTTATTTTTTTAAACCATACCGCTGATGTGAAGAATCATGATGTCATTACATTTAACGCCGATGTGTTGCGAGAAAGTTTAAACGATGGCTTTGAGGACAATGGTGTCAATTGTAGTATTAACTTTACCGATGCCAGTGATGCTGACAATACCTCGTACTCCATTGGTGGCCTGTGTACCATTTTAGTGAGTGACGAAGGCGTAAATAAGAAAGTACATTTCATCATCCCCGAAGCAGATTTACCCGATACATCACAAGGCATTGATGTGTGGGTCATGATTTATGAAGATACAGATTCAGGTATTGCATTTTATGCCAATGTTACAGTTGATTGATAGCTTAAGGCGGGCTTTATAGTCATTTAAGTATCAGTTTTACCCAGCACTGGATTCATTACCCCGTCATGCTCGAAATCTTGTATCGGGCATCTAGCCATAGCCCCCCCCCGACAAAAACACTCGGGGGTAACGCTTTGAATGGTGAACAAAGGTTCGTTCCATAGTTAAACCACTATATATGCTAAGCATTTAAAGAGATCGTCTTTTCAACTGTGCTAAGCATAATATATCATTATTTCACCAAGCTATCCTCATTCAAATGATGAAGGCTTGCATATCACATACTTATGCTTACGTTGCCTAGAAATAATAAGGGTAATCATTCAGTTCATACCTTGTTTCCTCGACTGTTATGTTGAAAAAATATTCTACTTACAGATGGTAAATAGTGATTTTTCGTCTTATTCTCGAGGAAATCATTGCCAACCTGAACTGTTATACATGAGGTATTTGAACCATGACAAAAAAGAATAAACTGACCAAAAAAATCTTATTGGAACGTGCCAAACCTTACCATATCAAGGATGCCAAACAGCTAAAAAAGACAGCATTGATTCATCAATTGCAATTGGCAGAAGGCTATACTGATTGTTTTTCAAAGCTTACAAATTGTAGTATTGAGCCTTGTTTTTACCGTCAGCAGTGCCAAAAATAGATTTGCCTTGCTCACTTGCGATTGATTTATTGTACCAAGCGGGGGTGGTAAGCTGTGAACAATTCGAAGGGCAGCCCGATGTACATATTTGGCATGCTCAGGCGCATGGAAATATCCAAGTTTTAAAAAGTTTGACTGCTTCGTTGGGTTGTCAGCAAAGCTTTAAACCCGAAAGTGATGCACTGAAAAACTTGGGGATTCAGGCTTCCTGTAACGGTGATGATTGGGATACAGGCAGTGACCTTGCTTTACTCTTTCCCTACAAAAACAAGCAACAAACCTTGTTTTACATGGCAAAAGCAATGCAGCGACTTAAAACAGGTGGACGCATCATCATGGCTTGTGCCAACATACATGGCGCAAAATCCTATCAACATGCTCTGGTATCTTTGACAGGGCATGCTGATGCCAAATCTAAATCCAAATGTCGCATATTCTCAGCGCGTAAAACATCTGTTTATGATGAAAATTTGGCGCAGCAATGGCTGCAAGCAGGTGAAATGCAACAGCTTGCAGGTTTGGACTTATATTCACAAGCGGGGTTGTTTAGCTGGAAACAAGCTGACATGGGTTCCCAATTATTGCTATCACATCTGCCAAAGCTTGCAGGTGAAGGTATGGATTTGTGTTGTGGTTATGGTTTGTTGTCGGTGTATATATTCCAACACTCCCCCAATATACAAAGTTTACAGCTTGTTGATGCTGAATGGCAAGCCTTACGTTGCGCTCAAAAAAATACAGAAGCATGGATAAATCAGTGTGTTTATCATTGTTTGGATGCAACGCATGATGCTTTACCTAATAGGCTTGATTGGGTGGTGTGTAATCCACCTTTTCATACTGGGCAAACACGGGAAGTGGGATTAGGTCAGGAAATTGTCGCCAAAGGCTGTCAAAGTTTGAAACGCGGTGGTGAGATATGGATGGTTGCCAACCGCCAGTTACCTTATGAACACATACTTGGGCAACACCTTCGAGAACATCATACCATCATCGAAGCCGATGGCTTCAAAATTATTCACGGAGTTCGTTGAATTCATGCAAAAAAAAGAACGTTTAGAAAAATTATTGTCGAATTTGGGATATGGCGCACGAAAGGATGTCACTTACTGGATACGTTCAGGTTGGGTGACTGTTCAGGGGGAAAAAGCCAAATCAGGTGCACAAAAGGTATTGGCATCTGAGGTCATGTTAGAAGGGAAGCCCTTGGATCATCCGAACGGATTGACCATTGCCTATCATAAACCTCTGAATACGGTCTGTTCACGCAAAGAAGAAGGGCGATTGATTTATGCCGATTTCCCTGAGCGTTGGTTGGGGCGTAAACCAGCCATTTCCAGTGTTGGACGTTTGGATAAAAATACGTCGGGTTTATTAATTCTAACCGATAATGGGCAATTGAATCATAAAATAACCAGCCCTAAAAAACATATTTCCCGAACGTATCATGTGGAACTTGCTGAAGCATTGAAGGGTGATGAAGGTCTTAAATTTTCCAGTGGTACATTGATGTTGGATTCAGAAGATAGCCCTTGTTTACCAGCAGAGTTAACAGTGACGGGGGAAAAAACCGCTGTGATTGTGTTGCATGAAGGACGTTACCATCAAGTCAGGCGTATGTTTGGTGCTGTAGGTAATCATGTCATATCGTTGCAACGAACGCATATTGGCGCACTTTCTTTGGCATCCTTGAACCTGCAAGCAGGTGAATATCAGAGTATTGAAGCAGATGCCCTATTACAACGCATTCATGGTGAAAATATTTGATTTTAAGGTAATCTATAGCTTTTTGTAGTCAATGAAGCGAGATTTCGCAAATCTCCCATCATTGAGGAGCGACTCAAGAGACTCATGGTACTTGGGCGTTGCTTGTCCAATATTTGAGGTGTTTTTACTTTCATGGGAATAAAACAATCACAATTTAGAAAAAAAATTCACTTGGTACTCGCTTTACTGGGTGTACTTCCTTACTTGTTGACAGCATATATTTTTATGCAAGCAGGTTTAGGTGTCACACAAAGTTTACTCTTTATGAGTGCCATGGTTTTAGTCTTTCACTTGGCTGGTTTCCAAATTTTACGCACATTTTCAGATGAATTACTGGATTTGGTACATAGCAGCACGGTGATTAAAGGTGGTGGCTATACCACCTTGAAGATTTCTGAAGGCAGCACAACAGAGGTCACAAGTATTCGCCGTAATTTTAATGCCTTATTGTTTGATTTGGAAAAATTACAGCATAAATTCGATACAGTCACCATCCAATTGTTACAAGAATCACGAAAATCACACCTTGAATATGAACGTCGATTGACAGAACTTGAGCCTTATGTGGATCCCAAAGTTTTCAAAAGAATTACCGATAATAAAGCAGAAAAAAACGCTAGTTTGAATTGCGAACATCGGCGCGTTGCGGTTTTATTTTTGGATATTTGTAGTTTTACCAAAATGTCAGAATACCTATCCCCTGAAGACGTGGGGCAAATGCTCAATGATTTTTTCACAGTCGCTGTGCAAGTCATTTATAGACACAATGGTATGGTCGATAAATTTATTGGTGATGCTGTTATGGCTGTATTCGGTTTAACCACGCCATTGCATCAAGTCTCTGTCGATGCTGTCAATGCTGCATTGGACTTACAGGAAGCAACGCATGATTTGATGAAAAAATGGAAACGCCAAGGTCGCCTTACCTTCCATGTGCGTGTGGGGGTTAACACTGGCGAAGTCATTGCTGGCAATATCGGCTCACGCGACCGCATGGACTACACGGTGATTGGAGACCCAGTCAATGCAGCCTCACGCGTGGTCGATCAAGCAGGCGCAGATGAAGTGGTGATTAGTGGCACAACTTATGAAAGTTGTAAACGCTATTTCGATACTGAATTTAAAGGTGCTGTACGGGTAAAAAACCGTCTAGTACCCATTGACTGCTATAAAGTGATCCAGAAAAAAGGTATACAAAGCTTAGCAATGACACCAGATTTCAATGAATCCGCCTGCATTCATCCCATTGAAGTGAATCAATAGGCCTGAAAAAAACAGGATGAACCATGAAAAAAATTCAACAGTTACGCGGAAAATAATAAGCTATATGTATCATCATGACTTGGATTTTGAACGCCAACATATATGGCACCCTTATGCTTCCATGCAACACCCTGAACCTGTTTACCCAGTAAAATCTGCATCTGGCGTACACTTAACCTTTGAAAATGGGGATAAAGTGATTGATGGCATGGCATCATGGTGGTGCGCGATTCATGGTTATAATGTGCCTGAACTCAATGCCGCTGCCACAGCTCAATTAGCCAAAATGTCGCATGTTATGTTTGGCGGCTTAACCCACCAACCTGCCATTGACCTTGCCAAATTATTGCTTTCGATTGTTCCCAATCAACTCCAACACATATTTTTTTCTGATTCAGGATCTGTTTCGGTGGAAGTTGCCATGAAAATGGCATTGCAATACTGGCAAGCCCAAGGCAACACGCACAAAAACAAGTTTTTAGCACTCAAACATGCCTATCACGGTGATACATTGGGAGCGATGTCAGTTTGTGACCCTGCTTTAGGGATACACCAACTTTTCACCCATGTTTTACCCCAACATTATTTTTCAGATGTGAATATCGAAGCCTTGGAAGGTCAATTCAAAGCCCAACATGATAAACTGGCTGCCCTTATCATTGAACCTATCGTGCAAGGTGCAGGCGGTATGCGTTTTTATTCGGCTGAACTGCTTCAACAGATGCGCGAACTTTGCACGCGCTACGATGTCTTGCTGATTGTCGATGAAATTGCCACGGGTTTTGGTCGAACAGGTAAACTTTTCGCTTGTGAACATGCTAATATTCAGCCTGACATCATGTGTATCGGGAAATCCCTCACAGGTGGTTATATGACACTGGCAGCCACCTTATGTTCAGCTCAAGTGTGCGATGGCATTCATGCGGATGGTTCAGGGGTATTGATGCATGGTCCGACGTTCATGGCCAATCCATTGGCATGTGCTGTGGCACTTGCATCGGTGCGTTTACTGTTGGATTCAGCATGGCAATGCCGTGTTCAATCGATTGAAAAACAACTTCAACAAGGTCTAGCTCCATGCCATGAATATGCCCAAGTCGCGGATGTTCGTGTTTTGGGAGCGATGGGCATCATTGAAATGAAAGAAGCCGTCAATGTTACAAAGATACAAAATCATTTGATTGAACAAGGCGTGTGGCTTCGTCCATTTGGCAAACTGATTTACACCATGCCACCTTTTATGATGAATGAACAAGATGTACAACAACTCACATCCGCGATGATTTCTGCTTCCTTGCTGACATAAAAAAAGGGGCGGAGAATTCCGCCCCTCCTTACTTTTCTATACTTCATCGATTCAAGCTTTCTTTTGCATGGGCTTCACTTGAAGCAACAAAGCAGAACTTACTTGCCTGGTTGTGAAAACTCAGGATACGCTTCCAAACCACACTCGCCAACATCCAAGCCTTCAAACTCCTCTTCTTCCGATACACGGATACCAAAAATTACTTTAATCACCATCCAAACTGCAAAACTTGCCGCAAAGACCCAAGCGAAAATCACACCAATGCCCATCAATTGCGCACCAAGGCTTGCATCAGGATTCGTTAAGCATACCGCCAACAAACCCCAAATACCGACCACACCATGCACAGAAATCGCGCCTACAGGGTCATCCAATTTAAGTTTGCTATCAATCATGACAATAGATACCACCACCAACACACCACCAATCGCACCAATCAAAGTCGCGATTTCAGGTGATGGTGTTAAAGGTTCAGCAGTAATCGATACCAAACCAGCCAGTGCGCCATTCAATGCCATCGTTAAATCGGCTTTACCAAACCAAAAGCGAGCCAATAATAATGCCGCCACACAACCACCTGCCGCAGCCATATTAGTATTCACAAACACCATTGCAACGGCATTGGCTTCAACCACATTGGAAACAACCAATTCAGAGCCACCATTAAAGCCAAACCAACCCATCCATAAAATGAATGTACCCAAGGTTGCCAACGGTAAGTTGGCACCGGGAATCGCATTCACCGAACCATCTTTACCATATTTTCCTTTACGTGCGCCAAGCAATAAAACACCTGCCAACGCTGCCGCCGCACCTGACATGTGAACCACACCAGAACCTGCAAAATCCAAGAAACCAGCCGCATCCAAAAATCCACCACCCCATTTCCACATACCTTCAAGTGGATAGATAACCGCAGTAAAGACAATGGCAAAGGCAAAGAATGCCCACAATTTCATACGTTCAGCAACAGCACCTGAAACAATCGACATCGCTGTAGCAACAAATACCACTTGAAAGAAGAAATCCGATAATGTTGAATAATACGGCGCATCATCGCCACCAGCCAACACATCTTTCGCTGTGTTATCTGCACCCAAGCCAAATGTTAAGGCATCAGGCAGAAATCCACCCGTAGAACCACCATACATGATATTATAACCCACAACCATGTACATAATACAAGCAATGGAATAAAGCACGATATTTTTGGTTAAAATTTCGGCTGTATTTTTTGAACGAACCAAACCTGCTTCCAACATCGAAAAGCCTGCCGCCATCCACATCACAAATGCACCCATCACCAAGAAATAAAAGGTATCGAGTGCATATTTCGTTTGGAGAATATCCCCTGCCACTTGTTCCATGATTACAACTCCTTAAGACAATGCGTCAGCGTCTTCTTCACCCGTACGGATGCGAATGACGCGTTCAACATTGCTCACAAAAATTTTACCATCGCCAATCTTGCCACTGCTTGCTGCTTCTTTAATCGCATTCAGGGTTGCATCCAATTCATCCACTGAAACAACCACGCATACTTCTGTTTTGGGCACAAAATCAACATTGTATTCTGCACCACGATATAATTCTGTATGTCCTTTTTGACGACCATGACCACGTACTTCTGTGATGGTCATACCTGTCACACCAATTTCCAACAATGCATCTTTCACGTCATCAAGCTTAAACGGTTTGATAATGGCTCGAATCATTTTCATGCTTATATCTCCTTTTCATATCGGGGGGGTATTTTGAAACTTAAATTACTGATGTGACACACCTGATTAAAAAACGTCATTCAAGTATGAAGTCAGCTCGTCATTCCCGAAATTTTGTATCGGGAATCTAAGATAGCCCCTCGATACAAGCATTCGTGGATGACGTACTCGAGGGGACGATGAGGTGATAGAAATAGTAATTCTATATTTGATCGACTATAAAATATTAGTAGGCGAAGTTCACGCCAGCAACGATGAGGTTGGCATTTTTAGGTTTACCACTGTATTGCGGTGTAGAAATCATCAATGACGGTGTCATGGTTGCATCACCCACAGTCACATCTTTAGAAATACTTAAATCAATATGACCCATGCCTTTTTTGGCTGTTGCTGGGTAAATAGCAGATGCTCCTACCGTAGATGGAAGGTAAAAACCAAAATCGGCACCCAAATCAAAGCCACCCAAAGATTGAGCAAGCGCAACATCTAAATATGCATCTTTTTTCCAAGAACCACCAACAGCATAATAATAGGTTGCAGAAATTGGCCCAGCACCAGCGCCCAAATACACTTCAGTTGCATTGCCAGCAGCACCATTCAAATATGTGTAAGCAATCACACCTGTCGAATAGCTGATGCCACCTGCTTCGCCTGAATAATCCACAGTAAAGTCAAACTCTGTTAAATTACTTGCAGCTGCGCCTGTTGAAGATGCAAACCAAACATTGGCCGACAAACCACCACCTATATCAGCACCCAAATCACCTTGTACGGATGAAGCTCCAGCATCTTGTTGGACACCACGCCATACATACTGACTATAAACACCAATATCCCCAGCAACAGCTGAATCAGCCGCCTGTGCTGGAATCGCTGCTACAAAACCTGCGCTCATCATCATTGCCAGTGTTAAACCTAATTTTTTCAATTCGTATTCTCCTCTTTTACTTGTTATCCAAAGTGGATTAATATAAACATATAAACAATGATAATGCCAAGTTACAAAAAAAAACATATTTCACACATAAATAATTGATTTATTTTATAAATAAAATAAAAATAATTCATATAATATGTTTTCTAAGCATATCTTAAACCCATAAGTGATGAAATAACCATCTTTAATTGATTATTATTTAGGCATAAAAAACAGGATTTATCATAAATAAAATCCACAATTACAAGACACTGTTAAACTCGCTTATCATCCCAATCTTTATAAGGGACAACACCCACCTTCAAATCCATCAGCATCGTAAAGCCCTTCCCTTCATCATGTTGAACTAAAGCTAACAGGCTTCTAGGGTTCGCAGCCTTTTGAAAAGGAGAATCATACCATGGTTCATTTTGAGTTAGCCCCGTGGGGCATGTTTTTTGCAGGTTTGATGTATGTCATTGGCAATGGCGTTTGGGTCAACCATTTGGTACGCCAACGTCGCTGGCTTGGCTGGTTGTTTTGGAGTTTATCAGCGGCTGGCATGTTATTTTTAGCGGCAGCCTTTGAAACACGTTTGGATCAAGCCTCTGAACTGGGTGTTTGGCAACGTCTGGCATCCGTTCAATTTGAAAATCACTGGATTGCCGTGACTTTATTTGCTTTAATGTCTGTTCCCGGTGCAGCCTCTGTATTACTTAAACAAGAGATGCGCTGGACACGTTTGGCCGTCATTGCACCCGCCCTGTTAATTTTTATTCCTATGGGCGAACAATTGATGAACCCCAAGGACAGTTACATCGCTTTAAGTCTTGGCGTTGCCTTGGCTGTTTCTGCCGCCATGCTAATTTGGCAAATGCTTTTGGATTGCGACCCTATCGATAAGAAACAAAATAAAACTGCATGATGATACATGCTAATGCTCGTGCCAGCACACTGATTGAGGCACTTCCCTACTTACAACGCTTTGCAGGGCAAACCATTGTCATCAAATATGGTGGCAATGCCATGGTTGAAGAAAATCTAAAAGCTAGTTTTGCGATGGATATCACCTTGTTAAAGCAAGTTGGCATCAACCCCGTGATTGTGCATGGTGGTGGCCCTCAAATCGGACAGCTTCTGGCCAAAATTGGCAAAGAAGCCAAATTTATTGATGGCATGCGTGTCACAGATAGCGAAACAATGGACATCGTTGAAATGGTTTTGGCAGGCAGTGTCAACAAAGAAATCGTTGCCAACATCAATCGTGCAGGTGGTAAAGCCGTGGGTTTATCAGGCAAAGATGGCGGGCTGATTTGTGCACGAAAATTAAAACTTGAAAAAAACTCACCTGAACTCGATGTACCTGAAATCATAGACTTGGGACATGTCGGGCAAGTCCATGCTATTCACACGGGCATTTTAGAACTTTTAGAAAAAGATCGCTTTGTTCCTGTGATTGCACCTGTTGGCTATCACAAAGATGCAGGACAGAGTTACAATATCAATGCTGATTTGGTTGCAGGCGCTGTTGCCCAAGCTTTGAGTGCTGCCAAATTGATTTTATTAACAGATGTTGCGGGCGTATTGGATGAAAACAAGCAACTGTGTTCCAGTTTTAGCTCTCAAAAAGCACGCGATTGGATTGCCAATGGCACCATTGCTGGCGGCATGATCCCTAAAGTAAACTGCTGTTTGGATGCTGCCGAAGGCGGCGTAGATCGCGCACATATCATTGATGGACGCGTACCCCATGCTGTATTACTGGAGATGTTCACCGATGAAGGCGTAGGGACTGTTTTTTCTGCCATGTAAGATTCGCCCACCATAAGACCAATATCTTGGCATTATTACTGCTTCCTTTCTGATTTTGGAGGATCTTCCATGCCATATATCAAAGATTTATTACAAAGCCTCTTTATAATGGCAAGCATGGTTGAAGCGCGTGACCCATACACAGGCGGGCATCTATGGCGTGTTTCACAATTTTCAGGCTTACTCGCCAAGAAGGCTGGTTTACCAAGCGATGAGGTTGCACGTATTTCTGTGGGTGGATTTTTGCATGACTTAGGAAAAATTGCCATTCCTGACCATATCCTTAACAAAACAGGTTCACTCACTGATCTTGAATATGAAATGATGAAAACCCATCCTGAAGTGGGAAGCCGCCTTCTTTCAGGTCACCCGCTTGCCGAATTGGTACGCAGTGCTGTTCTTTCTCATCATGAAACACCCATTGGAACGGGTTATCCACACGCTCTTCGCGGCAATGATTTACCCACCGATGCAAGAGTTATCAGCATTTGTGATGCCTTCGATGCCATGACCAGCACTCGCCCCTACCGACAAGCCATGCCTATCACCCAAGCCTTAAACATTATTCAGCATGAAAAAGGGGCTTCCCTTTTAAGACGGGACAGCCAGTAAAATCAACGGGTTACAGACAGCCCTCTTCTTTGACCTTCTTGGCAAAGGAAGTTCCCCAACTTGTCCCAAAAGCCATGTAAGAGGGTCTGGAAAATCTT
>NVWS02000012.1 GCA_002746295.2 Zetaproteobacteria bacterium | reverse complement strand
GAAGGTGGTTGTAAACAAAGCGCACACAACCAAAGTGCTTTGCAAAAAATACTTTTTGTTCATCCGTTGGATAAATGCGGAATTTGTATGCTTTATTGATGACTTCTTTCATTGTGTTTTTAACACTACTCCCCCCCTTTTGTATTATCGCACAAGACCACTTTCATCTCGGCAATGAATGACCGAGAATTCCCGTGATGCATTCTTAAAACAGGAGCCTTTTCGCATAAATATCCCCACTCAGCAGCAAGAGAACGGGGCTAAAAATTTTCAATCTCTGTTACAGAAAGTCCCGTTATTTCAGCAATATCATCAATCGGATAAGCTTTCTTCTTCATGTTTTTCGCAGTCTCAATCTTCCCTTTGAGTACGCCTTTAATTTCACCTTCAATCTTCCCTTTCATTTTCCCGTCATCAAAAGCAGTATCAATGGAGTTATTCAAATCACGGTAATACTTCAGGCTTTCTTCATACTGTGCGTATTCATCATCCGTGTAACTGGCAATTTCAGCTTGTGCAAACAACTTGGCGAACACCTTCTCTTGCAGTTTCTCTGGACGTTTGGTTAAATCCTCAAGGTTTCTTAATACAAAAAGCCATTTGTCGAAATGTGTTTCCAGTTCTGCTTCTGTTTTGGTGAATTTTGGCATTTCCAAATAGATGTAGGTCAGTTTATCGTAAAAGACCTTTTGTGTACTTTTATCGAATAATTGTACTTCATGGTGATAGATGTCATGGTCATTTTTATCCTCTTCAAAGACAAAATCCAAAATACCGATGGTGTAAACCGATGTCAGTTCAAAGTCCCATTTACCTTGTTTGCCTTGGCTCTGAATGGGAAATGAGGAATAATAAATACTCCGATCCTTAAAATACCGTTGTTTTGCTTTTTGTATCTCAACGATAAATTTATCGCCTTTTTCATTTTCACAATAAATATCAAAAATAGCTTTGCGATCATCTGCGGAACGCCCCAATTGCTCTTTGGAAATGTAGCTTAAATCAACAATCTCGCCTTCGTCTTTGCGAAGCAGTTCGTTGAGGAAATCAATCAACAGGTCTTTATTCGGTTCTGTGCCAAACAGCTTTTTGAAACCAAAATCAGTGAACGGGCTGATGTATCGATCTTTAATGCGCATGATGCTTACTCCCGAAAATATTATTATGAGGCGCAGAGTAGATGGAAAGCGTTCTTGCGTCATTAGGCACGCAGCATGGGAATAAGAAAGGCTCTAGACTAGCAGACGGTTTTATTTTTAAGTATTTTCCATAACTATTTTGAAAGAGTATCGGGTTCTTTCAAGTGTAACTCGAAGTTAATTTTTACACCATTAAACTTTGCCAAGCGTCGCTTGCTGAAACTCCAGAATAATTCAATACCATTCATGTGACTGCCCATCACGCGCAAATTCGTTTGCCCCATGATTGACTCGAAAGTGTTTAGAATAACCCACATCAACAAGCCCATTATAACCACGCCAACCATCACTATAAATAACGCTATCATTGGAGACTTTTCCTTTAATTACAGCTTTGATATATTTGAACGTGATCGCAGAGTTTATATGGAGGTTGTACCCTAATTATAAGAAAATTATCTTACAGGCTGTAATCAAGCCTTGCGGCATCACGCTTGCCCTGTGTTTTGATTGATACATAACACGCGCGGCTGTTCACCTTGCATGCAAGAGACACGACTCCAGGCGGCATAATCAAGCGTTAATCGCCAAATATGTGCGCTTGGCATGCCCAAAAGATGCACAAGAATCACACGGATGACGCAGCCATGTGCAATCAGCAAACGATGTTCCCCCACATCTTCTTGAAGCCAACATTCCCATGCCTGAATCACACGTTGGGTAAAATCTTCAAAGGCCTCACCGTTGGGTGCTTGAAAATCAGAGGGGTTATCAAAAAACTGTTGCAACAAGGTTTGGTTATTCACTTCATCACTGGATTTGTTTTCCCAGTCACCAAAGTCCAATTCACGCATATCATCGAATACTTGGACTGGCTCAGGACACGATTCAGCAAACAAGCGACAACGTTTTAAGGGCGATGTAGCAATAACATCAACCGTTCCTATGGTCGCTTTTACTTGCATCAGCTGTTGCCAACCCCATGCTGATAAAGAGTTATCTGTGCTACCCCTTGCCACATGTTGCCGCCCTTCCACCTCGCCATGCCGCAGCAAGTCAATCAATATGGGTTTAAGCATCTTTATCACTCACCCCTGCCGATGCAAACGTTGCCATATTGCGATGCAGGGCAATGGCAGATTGTAATAATGGTATAAGTAATGCCGCGCCTGAACCTTCACCAAGGCGAAGATGAAATTGCAAATAAGCATCCAAACCCAAGGCTTCCAAGGCTTTTTGATGCCCAAGCTCTTCGGATACATGGCTTGCCAACATCCAACCTGCGATGCGTGCATCCCATGCTACCGCTGCCAATGCCGCAGCCGTCGAAATAAAGCCATCCAATAATACAGGCACGCCCAAGCGTGCCGAAGCAGCATAATAACCCGCCATCGCGGCAATTTCCAAACCACCCAGTTCACGCAAAGCCTCAGAAAAAGGTGTGTTTTTAGCACGCATCAATGCCTTGCGAACGGCTGCCAATTTTAGTTGGTAGGCATCATCATCCACACCTGTACCACGCCCCACCACCTGCTCAGGCGGCAACAATGCCAACTCACAAATCAATGCGGCACTGGCTGTCGTGTTACCTATCCCCATATCCCCTGCAATTAACAAATTCGCACCCTTGGCAATGGCATCTTCGGCTTGTTGTTCACCCACACGAATGGCTTGGCGATATTCATCATCACTCATGGCTGCTTCATGCACAATATTGCGGGAACCATGGCGTATATTGGCATGAACAACACCCTCAATAGCCGACATATCACTGGCAACACCCACATCCACAATGGATAAGCTTGCACCACATTGCGCTGCCAATACATTGATCGCAGCACCACCTGCCACGAAATTTTTGACCATTTCACCTGTCACCACCGAAGGAAAAGCAGACACACCTTCATCGACCACACCATGATCCGCAGCAAACACACAAATATGTGGCACAATCGCATCGGGGATGCTTTTGCCTTGACGTGCTGCAAACCAACAAGCGATGTCTTCTAAATGACCCAAAGCACCTTGTGGTTTGGTTAAAAAATCTTGATGTTGGCGCGCTGCCTTTAAAGCTTGCAGGCTAATTTTTGCCACACTCATCGTTTTTCTCCTTTCACCATCATGGGCAAACCTGCCACCACAAATTCCACTTGCTCGGATAATGCTGCCAAATGCTGGTTCAAACGCCCTTGTTCATCTCGAAAGATTCGGCTTAACGCAGTTTCAGGAACCAAACCCATACCCAGTTCATTCGATACCATCACAACATCGGCTTGAGCTACCTTTAATGTAGCACATAAACTCCGTACTGCCTCATGCACATCTCTTTTTTTCCATATCACATTGGAAAGCCAAAGTGTCATGCAATCCACAAGAATGATATGCTTGTTGGAATACGATGTGAGAATATCACCAATATTCAAGGTTTCTTCCACACATTGCCAATCATCGGGGCGGCGTGAACGATGGTGTTCAATGCGTTGTTGCCATGCTTCATCATGCTTGATGTGGGGTGCAGTTGCCAAATAAACGACGTGTTTACCGCTTTGTTTCACCAAGCTTTCAGCACGCATAGATTTCCCTGAACGCGCACCGCCTAAAATCAGCGTGATGGACATAAAGCCGCCTCCAACCGTTGCCAATCTTTTTCTTGATGAGGAAAACCAAAACGTAACCACCCTTTCAATTGAGGCCATTCAGGAAAAGAGCGCACCAAGATGTGATGACTGGCAAAATCAGGCGTAGCATGGGGCGGTTTTGCCAAGATAAACGAAGCTTGCGAGGGTTCATATTGCCAACCGTACTGGGTAAAAAGTTTTTCCAAGCACAAGCGAGAATCTTGAATTTGTTGATCTCGTGCATCGGCTTCGGGCAATAGTTTTTCCAAAAGGTGCAAAGCAAACGTCGAGCTTGCCCAGGGTGGTAACCACTCACTTAAACGCTCAATCACGGTTTCTTCTGCCACCACATAACCCAAGCGTAAACCGGGAATACAGAAGGTTTTGGTCAATGAACCCAAACGAATCGTATCTGATAACACGCCCAATGTTCTGCGTTCTGAAAAAACCATATACGACTCATCCAACACCCTTTGCGAACATATTGGCATGGGCATCTTTTCACCCAAGGGATTATTGGGTGACGTCCACCACAAAACATCGGCTTGCGGCACAGCAAGCCCTCGCTCAAATGCCAAGACATCACATCCAGCCCGTTGCGCGCAGCGAATCGGTTCATTGTAACACGGCACTTGAATCGCCAATGATTGCCAAGACATGGCTTGAAAGATGATTTCAATGGCAGCTTGCGCCCCTGCAATCATCAACACGTGTTCAGGCGAGACCCCCAAATCATGAGCCAAGATACTGCGCGCAGGCTCGCCTTGTTTATCAGGGTAAATCGCTGCAAGTTTAGCGTGTTCCTGCATCCATGCGCCCAACCATGCGGGTTGACCTGCGGGGTGAAGCCCTGTCGATACATCTAAAATATCCGAAGTATGGCAATGCCATGTTTGAGCAGCGGCTTCAATGCCTCCACCATGCGGGAACGATTGCGGTAATACAGACATTAAAATAGCCATTCCAGTAAAAAAATCATTGCCACACCCAAACATAGCGCATTACGCACCACAATTATCGTATCTTTCGCCAGTTGAACCGTGACATGGCGTGCATCTATTCTGCCATAATGAGGGCGAGCATCACACTGTCCTTCGCGCATCACATCACCGCCCAATTGGATGTTGGCGGCAAATGCCAGTGCCACTTCAGGATAACCAGCATTGGGCGAGGCATGGGTTTGGGCTTGTTGCTGAATATCTTGCCAAGCTGCGCTTTGTCCCACCCAAAGCATCAAACGCGCCGTAATACGAGCAGGGACATAATTGGCGATATCATCAACTTTAGCAGCCATATAACCAAATTTTTCATAACGAGTATTCCGATAGCCCCACATCGCATCCAAGGTATTGACCATGCGGTATGCGGCAGCGCCCATCGGGCCAAGGATGACAAACCAAAACAAGGGTGCAATCACCGAATCCGAGGCATTTTCAGCCAGTGATTCCAAGGCTGCACGCTGGCAATCCGACTCACTCATGGATGCAGTATCACGACTCACGATGCGTGAAATAGCATGTTGCGCATTCTCTAAAGAGCTTGCCTCTAAAACAGCGCGCACATGTTCAAACAATGATTTCCAACCAATAGATAACCACACAAGTAGCACGTCAAAGACCACGCCAAAAAGATGGTGTCCGAGATAAACAAGACTCAAGGGTAAAATGATCACCAAGCTCCAAGCCACCACTCCTGTACGCCAATCATTGGCATATAAAAAAGATTCACACCAAGCAGCCCAACGTCCAAACCATGCCACAGGATGGCAGCGATTTTTAGGGTCTCCAATGATAAACTCAAGCAGTAATGCAAAAAACAATGTCATTTTTTAGTTCTCTCCACATAAAAAAAAAGGAGCCATAAAGGCTCCCTTTCTCAATAGTTCTCTATGAATTAACGGCGATTTTGTAAGGCTTCAATCCGCGCTTCAATCGGCGGATGTGTGGCAAACAAACCAGTCAATTTACTGTGTGCTGCATAAATTTTCATGGTTGCCAAAGCATCATCTTGCTCCGGTGCATTCACATACGCTTCGGATTGGTTGGATAAGGCTTCTATTTTACGTAAGGCTGAAATCATGGCAGGTGCGCCCACAGCATCCGCAGCATAAGCATCTGCCCCAAATTCACGACGGCGTGAAAACCATGTCACAGGAATCATCGCCAAGAAGGCCAGTGCCACTTGCAAAAACATATCCAAAGCAAAACCCGCCCAAAAGTTTCGCTCTTTCACTGGCTCTGAAATCATGCGTGCGATGAAATACACAAAGGTATTCATTAAACCTTGCAACAGTGTCGTTGCCAGCATATCACCATTGGCAACATGTCCCATTTCGTGTGCCAAAACCGCTTTCAATTCATCATCGGTTAAGTTATTCGCCAAACCTGATGACACTGCCACCATCGAATTGTTACGGCTTGGGCCTGTCGCAAAAGCATTGGGAACATCATCCCAATACACCCAAACTTCGGGCATTTTGATGCCTTCACGCTGCGCCAAAGATTGAACTGTTTCATAAACCAACTTTTCTTTGGGTGTGCTAGGTTGCGTGATTTGTTGCATCTCTGCACCACGTTTTGCCATCCATTTGGACATCAATAAGGAAATAAATGCTCCACCAAAACCAAACACCAACGACCATGTCATATTCATGGCTGCAAACGACTGACGCACATCAATGCCAAACATAGGTAAGACAAAGTTTACAATGATTGTACCACTAATCATAAGCGTTATCATGATTAAAATATTGGTGAGGATGAGTAATCCGATACCTTTTAGTGACTTCATTTGTTCAATTCCTCCAAAGAATTTAACCCATATTTAGGGTTATCGTATCTGTTTTTCAAGCTTTGTATTCTACTGCCGCCCAATCACCCATGATATGGGTGGCAAGATGGGTTAAACCGAGTGCTTCATAGGTGCGAATATTTAATGGCACTTGCGCTGCCAACAAGCCTGATAAAATCAGGTGTTTGCTCACGCAAGGCGTTAAGCTTTCTGCCATACCCAACAAAGGACCCGAAAGAATATTCGCCACCACCAGTTCAAATTTTCTTTTGGGGGGCGTATCTCCCAGTGTTGATGTCAATCGAATACCATTGATCTTGGCATTCACCCCACTGGCTTCAACTGAAATAGGATCATAATCCATCGCATGAATATCTTTTGCACCCAATTTTCCTGCTGTAATCGCCAACAAACCCGAACCTGCGCCCATATCCAATACACTTTCAGGGATATGTTGGAGGCAATAGCGCTCAATGGCTTCCAAACATAAAAATGTGGTGGGGTGCGTCCCTGTACCAAATGCCATGCCTGGATCAAGCACAATATCCACGCGATCATCCGTGGGTGCATCGCAAAAAGAAGGTCGCACCCATAATTTTTCACCCACAGGCATGGCCTTCCAATATTTTTGCCAAGCCGTTTCCCAATCATCGCCCAGCAAGGTAATACTGACTTGTTCGGGCATGGCTCCACTTAACAACGCCCCCGCAGCCAAACGAGCCCGCTGCTCCTCCAGCCCCATCGCATCATCCAGCGCAAACCAAGCAAGATGGGTTTCTTGCTGGCTATCGTAATCGGTTTCGATGGATGTTCCCAGTGTTTGAAGGCTTTCAGAGAACTGTAAAAAGCGTGTTTCATCCACTATCTGCCCACTGATTTTAAGCTCCAAACATGTTATTGCTTGCATCCTTTGCTCTCCTTCGCTGCAATCGGCGTTTTATCATTTTTCTTTTGAGAGGGATTTTGTGCCACAATCAACCGCTTACCCCATGAAATTGACCCAATGCACCCGCCTTAGCGATGCAGCATGTGACGATGTCATTGTCAAAATATCGTTGGCAATGTTGAGCGGTGAAGCCGTCCCTCACTTTATTGCAGGTCAATATGTTCGTATTGGTATGCCTTGCATGAAAGAGCCTGCGCCCGCTTATTTTGCCATTGCTTCATCGCCTTATCATCAGGATTCGTATGAATTTGTCATTAAATCTGCCCAAGGTATGTCACAATACCTCGCCGATTTACCACTGAGTAGTGAAGTGGAAGTGGAAGGGCCGATTGGTAAAGGCTTCGATTTAAGCAAGTATCAGGGCTACAATATTCTTCTTCTCGGTGTTGGCACAGGCATTGCCCCATTGCGTAGCCTTTGGGGTAAAATCATTCAAGAGCGTCATGATTATGCCAAAGTCTCCATTTACGCAGGTTTTCTTACTTCCTTACACACCCTATTAACGGATGAAATGGGGGAGCTATCCAACCATGACATCAATGTCAGTTTATCCTTGAGTACAGGCCATGAAAACTGGGATGGTACGGTGGGTTATGTGCAACATGCTTTGGCTGATGATGCGCCAAATCCAGACAATACAGTCGTCTGTTTGGCGGGCATGAGTGCCATGGTGGACGCTTGCACCGAAACTTTGCACAATCTCGGGTTTCATGACGATCAAATCCTCCTCAACTTCTAAACCAACGCTACCGCTGATTGCCTTGGATATTGGCGGCAAACGTATCGGCGTGGCTGTCTCTGATAGACTTGGCATTTCATGCCGTGGTGTGACATGTTTGTTTCGCAACGATCAAGGCTGGCCCAAACAAACCCTTAAAATCATACGCGAATATGGCAGCAAGGGCATTGTCATAGGTTTACCTAAAAACATGGATGGCACAGAAGGCTCACAAGCCCAAGATTGCCGCAGTGCAGCCAAGGATTTAACACAAGCCACCGACTTGCCCATATTCTTTCAAGATGAACGCTTATCGACTTGGACAGCCAAAGAACGGCTTTATGCCCAAGGTCTGAATGAAAAAAAAATGCGTGCTAAACTCGACCAAACCGCCGCCGCCGTATTTTTAGAAGATTTTATTGCCGCACATGCCGAATCACTGGAGAAATAATCATGCTTCAACCCTTATTTGGACTCAAACACCTCTTTGGTATTGCAGGTATGAGCCGTGAACAAATCACATCCTTGGTTGATTTGGGTGATGATTTTATTGACATCAACAGCCGTAGCGTGAAAAAAGACCCGACCTTACGTGGTCGAACTATTATCAATCTTTTTTTTGAAAACTCCACCCGCACACGTACCAGTTTTGAAATTGCTGGCAAACGCTTATCGGCGGATGTCATCAACATTTCCGCTTCCACATCGGCCACCAAAAAAGGGGAAACATTACTCGATACAGGGCAAACATTGGCGGCGATGCAACCGCATGTGTTGGTGATTCGTCATTCTGTGGCAGGCACATGTGAGTTTTTATCGGAATATTTAGAAAATACGGCACTGATCAATGCCGGTGATGGCTCACATGAGCACCCCACCCAAATTTTAACCGATTTACTGACCCTTAAACACAATATTGGCGATATTAAAGGCAAAACCATGACCATTGTGGGAGATATTGCCCATTCTCGCGTCGCCCGTTCTCACTTATTGGCCGCCAAAATCATGGGTTACAACGTCCGCCTTGTTGCCCCCAAAACCTTGTTACCCGCCTTTGTTGAAAACTATGGTTGCGAAGTATTTCATGATTTTGATGCTGCCCTACAAGGCACGGATATTCTTTATATGCTGCGCGTGCAAACTGAACGGCTGACCACCAACTGCTATTTCCCATCCATCCGTGAATACCACGAAACCTACGGACTCAATATGAAACGCCTCAAAGCCGCAGGCGATCATTGCATGGTCATGCATCCAGGACCGATGAATCGTGGTGTTGAAATTTCAACCGATGTCGCCGATTCCATGAAAAGCCTGATTTTAGAACAAGTGGAACATGGTGTGGCGATTCGCATGGCAGCATTGACTGCTTTGTGTGGCGGGGCGACAGAGG
>NVWS02000011.1 GCA_002746295.2 Zetaproteobacteria bacterium | reverse complement strand
TGTTTTTTTATTCATCTACTGGTGCATGACTCTTGGTGCTTTGCGTATTTCAACTTGCGCGGGTGACAATGCTTTGACCATGAAACATTATCTTATCGCAGGCACACAATCAGGTTGTGGTAAAACCACCGCTACATTAGCCCTCATGCAGCATATTCGGGCATGGGGTAAAACGGTTGCGCCCTTTAAATCAGGCCCTGATTTTTTAGATCCAATGTGGCATGACGTGGCATGTGGGCGTACGTCGTACAACTTGGATACACGCATGATTGGCGTGGATATGAGTCGTCAACTGTTGGCTGAAAAATCCATGGGTGCAGATATAAGCATCATCGAAGGTGTGATGGGTTTGTTTGACGGGCGTAGCGGCGTGGGTGGTGAAGGCTCTAGCGCGCATTTGGCGAAAGAACTGGGGTTACCAGTCATCTTGGTGGTGTCTGCCAAAGGCATGAGTGGGTCACTGGTGGCGTTGGTGGAAGGTTTTGTGGCTCGAGCGAATCACATGCATGTGCAGATTGTAGGCATCATTGCCAACCATGTGGGCAGTGAGAACCATGCCAACATCTTGCGTGAATTATTGCAGGAATTTGAACTGCCACCGCTTGTGGCTTGGCTGACTAAAGATGCGCCGCAACTGCCCGAACGACATTTGGGTTTGAAGATGCCGAGTGAGTTGGATTTGCCTGATTTTTCGGATGTGTTGCATGTCGAAAAGTGTTTTATCTCATTCTTAACCACAGAGACACAGAGACACAGAGAAACAAGCAATAAAAATGAGCAGGCACATAACAGAAACGCATCAAAAAGAGAGAAAATAACACCTGAAAACCCCTCTGTGCCTTTGTGCCTCTGTGGTGAATTATTAAAAAATAAAACCATTGCCATTAGTAAAGATGAAGCCTTTTGTTTTATTTATACTGCCAATATTGAATGGCTAGAAGCGCAAGGGGCTGAAGTGGTCTATTTCTCCCCCTTGGCTGGCGATGAAGTACCTGACCATGCCGATGCTTTGTGGCTCGGCGGCGGTTATCCTGAACTTCACTTGGAAGCATTGAGTCAATCAAAAAGCTTACTTTCCATTCGTGATTTTATTGAAAATGACAAGCCTGTGTTGGCAGAATGTGGTGGCATGATGGTTTTAGGAGAAAGTATTCTTACCACAAAGGCGCGGAGGCGCGGAGTAAAGGGTGTCACTATGTCGGGGCTATTGCCATACCATTTTATCATGCAAGATAAGCTGGCTGGCTTGGGTTATCGAGAAGATGAACGTGGCGTGCGAGGGCATGAATTTCATCATTCTAAACGAATGTTCACCACAGAGCCACAGAGCCACAAAGCATTACAAGAAGCATTTCATGTGATGCGTGGAGATACAGGCATCCGTTATAAAAATTTACGAGCATCATATATTCATTGGTATTTTGCCAGTCAAGCGCAGGAGGTTGCTTCATGGTTCAAAAGGTAAAATTTTCTTATGGCTATTAAACGCAGAGAACACAGGCAAGGGGTCACACTGGTTCACACAGGTGATGGCAAAGGCAAATCATCTTCGGCATTTGGCATGGTTTTTCGGGCAGCTGCTTGGGGCATGAAGGTGTGCGTCATTCAGTTTATCAAAGGAAAATGGAAGACAGGCGAGCAAAAGGCGGCTGAAAAATTTGATAACATCGAATGGCACGCACTGGGTGATGGATTTACCTGGGATACCAAAAACCCCGAGCAAGACATCAAAACAACGCGAGAGATTTGGGATTTATGCAAAGCCAAGCTGCGTAGCCATGACTACGACTTGATTGTATTTGATGAAATCAATTATTGCACTGGTTATGGTTGGATTTCTGGCGAAGAAATCGCCACATTGATTCGAGAAGAAAAACCAAGCTGGATGCATCTGGTGTTAACAGGGCGCAATGCCGCGCCTGAAGTGATTGACGTGGCTGATACCGTCACGGAAATGCGTATGGTCAAACATGCGTTTAAGGAAAAAGGTATCAAAGCCCAACAGGGCATAGAATTTTAAACAAGGAGAATATCATGACTATTTCAACAACCATGCAAGGCAGTATCACCGAGGCGAAAGCCACCACATCATTGGCAACATGGGCAGAGCGCGTGCTTTGGATGGCATGGATTCCATTGGTATTGTTTACCGTATTTTTTGCATCCATTCCTGATGTGCATAATGGCATGCACCCTGTTCGTCATTCCACCACTATTGTGCAATGTCACTAATTTTTTGAGATCGGTATCGAATCAATGTCAAAAATAACATGGGTGCTTCCTTTGCTACTGGCAGGCTTGGTGATTGCCAGTGGGTTTGGTTTTGTAACATATTATAATGCGTATGAAGAGCCTGGCGAACATTGGGCTCCGCAATCACCCATTGCGCATGATAGCGCACGTTTTGCCACCGATATGGGGGCAGAAGGCGATTACTTGGTGAAAATTGAAAAACTATCATCAAAATCACCCTTGTTTTTTATTGAATATCAAACACTGGGTGATGTCTTGAACATGAAAATACACAGTGATGATGGCATCGTGCGCTTGCGTCAGCAATTTGCGGATGAAGGGCAGTATCGCATCACTGTTCAGCATTCGATTCACCCCAATCATAAAGAAGTGATTGATTTCACGGTGCAAACGCCCTTGATCAAATATACCAACGATGTGTTGCTCTTTCTCTTTTTATTGGCGGCAGGGTTTTTAAGTGGCAAACGCTTAAAAGCACTGGCGATGCTTGTCTTCATGGTATCGGTGGCTGGTATCAGCCAACCTCAAACCGCGATGGCACATGGTACAGGTGGTGAACATCAAGTCATGGAAGTGAGCAATACAGTGGACGATATTCAGTTGCATTGGCGGAACGGCAAAGCACCAACAGGTGAAGCCAACCGCACGCCGATGGATTGGAGCATGAAACTGAGCAAGGCTGGAAAAGCAGTGGCACATGCCTCTTATGATTTGGACTTTGTGCATTTGGAAAGTGGATTTCCAGTACTGCATATCGAAGGCGTGACCACGGCGAACGGTTTGATTGAACTTCAATATAGCCCACCTGATGGCACAGCATATCAATTGCAGTTACGCACCGATATTGATGGGCGCGTCTATCACCTTGCTTTGATGGGTGAAGCCGCAGCCATTCGCCCGACGGCTGGGCGCAAATGGTCATCGTTTCTTTTGATGATGATTCCTGTGTTGATGGGCATGGCTTGGGGATGGAAACGCGGTAAAGCATGAAGCCAATATTGGGTAAATCTATTCGCTTATTTTTGATGGATGGTGTTTCTGATGGTCGTTGGATTTGTGAATTATCCAACTGGACAGGGAAAGCCTATAAAATTCCACGTTCAATGTTGGGGCAATCTAAAAATAGAGAAGATTTACAGTCCACAGGTGTCTATTTGTTATTAGGACGGAATGATGAGTTGGGCGGAAAAGATCGTGTTTACATTGGCGAAGCTGAAAATATCTATGAGCGCTTAAAACAACATGCCGCAGGCAAAGATTTTTGGTTTGAAGTGATTGTATATCTTTCTAAAGATGAACATCTTAATAAAGCGCATATTAAATACTTAGAAAGTAGACTTTATGAAATAAGTCAAAAGGTTGATCGTTTTGTTGTCGAAAATACAAGCACACCAACACGTTCAAAAATATCGGAAGCTGAACAAGCAGAAATGGAAGAGTTTTTACAACATATTGTGATGCTAACGAGTATTCTTGGGCATAAAGTGTTTGAAAGTATTGAAGCGAAAACAGATAACCTTCCTCAACAAAAATTTTTCTTTATTCACTCGTCAAAAGGTGCTTATGCAAAAGGAAAAACACACCCAGAAGGTTTTATCGTGTACCAAGATTCTAAATTATCCCATTCTATTACAACATCCTTTCAAGAGCATAGTTTTAATAAATTGAGACAGCACCTTGTGGATGAAAAAATCATTGAACAAAACATCTTCATGAGTGATTATATTTTTAATAGTCCATCAGCAGCGGCAGCGGTCATACTAGGGCGTTCTGCGAATGGACTAACATCGTGGAAAACACAAGATGGTATAGAATTAAAGTCTATAGAGGATCAATCATGATAAAATATATTTCTTTGTGGCTCTGTGGTGAGCCTCATGGGTAAAGTTTGGTTTGTCGGCGCGGGGCCGGGTGATGCAGAGTTAATCACTGTGAAAGGTCAGCGTCTTTTGCGTGAAGCTGGGGCGATTTTATATGCAGGTTCTTTGGTCTCTGAGGCTTGCACACTTTGGGCTTCCGAAGGCTGTGACATCGCCGACTCCAAAGGCATGACTTTAGAAGAAATCACGGGCTGGTTGATTGAAAAATCTGCACAGCATCAAACAGTGATTCGCCTACAAACAGGTGATCCAAGTTTATATGGTGCATTGATTGAAATGCTTCAGCCTTTGGATGCCGCAGGCATTCAATCGGAAGTGGTCGCAGGTGTATCTTCTGCATTTGCATCCATGGCGGCTGCCAGTGAAAGCATGACGCTTCCTGAAGTGACGCAAACAGTGATTCTCACACGTGTTGAAGGGCGAACGCCCATGCCCGAAGGTGAAAGTTTGAGGGAGCTTGCCCAACATAAAACCACGATTTGCATGTTTTTATCCATCACACTCTTAAACAAAGTGCGCGATGATTTGTTGGCAGCAGGTTGGCATGATGATGATAAAATATTGGTCGTACAAAAAGCTTCATGGCCAAGCGAAGAAAAGATTGTGTGGGGTACGATTGCCAATATCCGCGAAAAGTGCAGGGCTGAAAAAATTGCTTCACAAGCCATGATTGTGGTGAGTCCAACCTTGGGCGCAAGAACTTGGAAAACGCTCAAGAAATCCAAGCTTTACGATGCTGATTTTACACACCGATTTAGAAAGGCTGAAAAATAAAAGCTTTACCGCGGAGGCGCGGAGGCGCGGAGAAAAATATATGCAAACAAACATGAATGATACCATTCTACTGGTGGGTCATGGCTCACGCGAGAAAAGTGGTAACGATGAGATTGAAAGCTTTGCCAACGCATGGCGCGCACGCAAACCTCATGACCGCATTGAAGTCTGCTTTATTGAGTTTGCTGATGTTTTGTTGGATGCAGGACTCAATAAGGCTGCGAAAAACTCCAAACGTGTGATTGTGGTGCCATTAATTTTAGGTGCAGCAGGGCATGTTAAGATGGAGATTCCACACCATATTGCCCATGCGCGTGAACATCATCCTGATGTAGAATTTATCATGGCAAAACATTTGGGGGCAGGTACAAAGGTATTAAAAGCACTCAAATTAGAACTGCACAAAGCCATGCTTGGCTTGGATGCTCCCGATGCAAAAAATACAGGTGTCGTTTTACTAGCGCGTGGTTCATCGGATAAAGTTGCCAATGGTGAAATTGCAAAAATGGCGCGTTGGTTGTTTGAAGAAACCGAGCATGAGATGGTGGACTTGGCATTCACAGGCATCACTTTCCCGAAAGTGGAAACCATCGCACAACGGCAAGTGGCATGCGGCATGAAACAAATCATCGTGTTGCCATATTATTTATTTACAGGTGTATTGATTGAGCGCATCACACGGCAAGTGACGCGTTTATCTCAGCAATATCCCACCACATCCTTTGGCTTAGCAACATATATGGGGTTTAATGATGGTATTTATGAGCTGCTTGATGAACGGGTTGCTGATGCACAGGGCGTTGATCGCGATGAACCCAAAATGTTAGAATGTGATGGTTGCAAATACCGTGATTTTTCTGAAGAACATGGCTTTGGGCATCATCACCATCATTGAGGTAAGATTATGAATTTTTCACCACCGAGCGAGCGAGTCAGCAAGGCAAAAAATACCAACACGGTCACAGAGCAGATGACCAAAGCTGGACAAAAAATCGAGCATTCATCCTTTGCCATTGTCGATGCCGAAGCAGGCAACAAAGGCAATTACACCGATGAACAATGGCCTTTGGTACGCCGTATGATTCATGCCACGGCTGATTTTGAATTTAATGGTCTCACTGAATTTCACCCCGATGCCATGCAAGCAGGGCTTGAAGCAATTGCCGCAGGTGCGCCGATTGTGGCGGATGTGGAAATGATTTGTGTGGGACTATCCAAGCCCCGTTTATCTCATTTTGGTGTACAAACCCATCAATTTATTTCGGATGACGATGTGATTGAAACAGCCAAAGCCGAAGGCACCACTCGCGCTGTGCAAGCCATGCGTAAAGCCCATAAACTTGGCTTATTGAATGGTGCGATTGTCGGTGTAGGCAATGCACCCACGGCCTTGTTAGAAGTGATACACTTGATTCAAGAAGAAGGCGCAAAACCTGCATTGATTGTGGGCATGCCTGTGGGCTTTGTCTCTGCCAAAGAATCCAAAGATATTGTAGCCGCTAGCAATCAAGTACCTTGGGTGATTACACGTGGTCGCAAAGGTGGTTCAACTTTGGTGGTGTCCGCGATTCACGCGATGCTGGCGCTTGCTGAAGCGCGGGAAAAAGGAAATCTTTCCACATGAGTGGCTTAAGGTGTGTGACCATCAAGGGATTTAAGTCCATTCAAAACCTTGAAGATTTTAACTTAGATTCACTTAATGTGCTGATTGGTGGTAATGGTGCTGGAAAAAGTAATTTCATTGATTTTTTTAGATTGATTCGAGCAATGATGGAGCTACCTACGGCAGAATTATCTCACGCTAGCCTGCAAGCTTACGTTGCAGATGGAGGGGGAAGTGATGATTTTCTTTTCTCAGGTCCTAAAGTCACAGAAAAAATAGATATTGAAATGACATTTGGGGATAATGGCTATCGATTCTCACTGTTTCCTACCGTGAATGAATCTTTTTTAATTCAAAGTGAATTTAGGCTCTGTGCATGGGGTAACTCTGGTTGGTGGCATTTGGGCGGGGGCTATACATCACCAGTATTATTAAAGGATAAAAAATCTGGGAAAATTTCAGATTACATTTTTAAATCTATTGCATCTTGGAAAATTTATCACTTTCATGACACAGGTAAACTTTCGCCCATGCGTCGATCTGAAACCATGGATGATATGGATTACCTGCGTTTTGATGGGGCAAATATTGCGCCTTATCTCATGTGGTTATCACAACATGAAAAAAAATATTACCAACACATCGTTGAT
>NVWS02000010.1 GCA_002746295.2 Zetaproteobacteria bacterium | reverse complement strand
GCTTGGGAATTGTTGATTGAAGCTAAAAAAGCATCGGATCTTCATATCCAAGATTTGGATGAAAATACCGCAGAAGAAGCGCGCGAACAACTGCGTATTTGTGAAGGTTCCGATTGGTGTTGGTGGTTTGGTGATTACAATCCACCCGATGCAGTGCGTGATTTTGATAATCTATACCGCCAACATTTGAAAAAACTCTATCAACTCTTGGGTGCTGATGTTCCAGCCAGCTTGAGCCAATCCATTTCACACGGTGGTGGTGATGCCGAAGGTGGTGGTGCGATGCGTCGCGGTGGTGCAGGAGAATAGGCATGACTTCCTTATCACAACGTCAATCAGGCATTTTACTTCACATTACATCACTTTCAGGTCCTTTTAAGCAGGGTGTTTTGGGTGAGGAAGCCTTGCAATTTATAGAGTTTATCCAATATGCAGGCTATCGTGTTTGGCAATTTCTTCCACTGGGCCCTACCCATGCCCATGGCTCTCCTTATGAATCGCTTTCTTCTTCGGCTGGGAACCCCGAACTGATTGATTTACGCCAAATATCCCAACATGGATGGCTATCCAATGATGATGTTCAACGGGTGATATTGGGTGAACTATTGCCATGTACGGCTCGCGCCAAAGCTGCCTTAAAATTTTATAAACAACTTGAAAACGATACAGAATTAAGCCAACAATTGACTGAATTCAAGCAGCAACAAGCTTCTTGGTTGGATGACTATGCGTTGTTTACATCATTAAAAATTGTCCATGAAGGTATGCCTTGGTGGAAATGGCCTGTTGCTTTGCGTGATAAACAAACGGCAGCCATAAGCTCTGCCAAAGAGACTTTGGCTGCCCATATCCAACAAGTGATATTTGAACAGTTTATGTTTCATCAGCAATGGCAACAGATCAAAGAACATGCTGAACATTGTGGTGTTCAACTTTTTGGGGATTTACCGATTTATGTCGCCCATGATTCATCGGATGTGTGGTCAAATCGTGAGTATTTCACTGTGAATGATGAGGGTTTCTGTGATGAAGTAGCGGGTGTGCCACCTGATTATTTTTCAGAAACAGGGCAGCGTTGGGGTAACCCGCTGTATGTATGGGATACCTTGCAAGCATCTGGATTTGAGTGGTGGATTCAGCGCATTGAAGTTCAAATGCAACGTATGCACATCATCCGTATCGATCATTTTCGAGGTTTGGAAGCTTTTTGGGCCATCCCTGCCCATCGTGATGATGGTATTGAAGGTGAATGGTGTAAAGCTTTGGGGCATGAGTTATTGCAAGCCTTATCTGATCGCTTTGGGAAACAATTACCCTTCATTGCTGAAGATTTAGGTCTAATCACACCAGAGGTGACCGCTTTACGTCAAGACTTTGGACTACCTGGCATGAAAATTTTGCACTTCGCCTTTGGCGGTGATGCCAGCAACCCTTACCTACCCCATCAGCATACCCAAGATATGGTGGTTTATACAGGCACGCACGATAACGATACCACATTGGGCTGGTGGCAAGCTGCATCTGACCATGAACAACAACATATTCAATCTTACCTCGGTATGGATGGACATGATGTGGTATGGTCAATCATTCGTACAGCACTCGCCTCACCCGCCAATTTGAGCATGATTCCTATGCAAGATTTATTGGCACTGGATACTTCGGCTCGTTTCAATACACCAGGCACTTTGGATGGTAACTGGTCTTGGCGAATGAATGCATTGCCTGATATGGAAAATGATTGTTGGGTGCGTTCAAAAGAAATGAACCGTTTGTATGGTCGTTCTTGCAAGTAATTAAGCAATGATTCAGCTCATCCATAAAGGATATTTATGGTGCATACATTTGAAATATTAGGGGGAATTGTCCATAAACATAACATCATCGTTATGAACATGGTCATTACATTGATCGGAATACTATTTTCAATCACTATCACTGTTATGGTGATGGCTTGGTTGAATGTTGATGATTTTACTATCGGTATATGGTTATCGTTTGTCACCCCTTTATTTGGGTCGCCCCCCATTACTCATATTTTTTTAAAGCTATTGGATCGTATGCATACCATCAATCACAAGCTCCAAGAAACCCAATTGGAAGTGAAGAGATACAGAGAACTATTACCTATTTGTGCCAACTGCAAGGATATTCGTGATGAACAAGGAAGCTGGAAAAGAATAGACACTTATATTGCTCAACATAGTGAGATCAATTTTACACACTCTATTTGTCCTTCATGTTCTGAACATCTTTACGGTGATTTTCTAAAGCACAATAAACCCAAGTAAAAGACTATTTAGGAGAAAACTGTGGCACAAATCATTCACCTTAAAGACTATCAAACACCCCTTTATAAGGTTGAAAGGGTAAACCTTACCTTCAAGTTGAACCCACATGAAACTTTGGTCACTGCAAAGGTTGTGTATCAACGCCAAAATCAAGATGCCACTTCTTTACACTTGGATGGTGAGCATTTGACTTTGCTTGATATTGCCATGAATGGCACGCGCATGAATGCACAAGATTATCGCTGTCATGAACATGGTTTGGAAATTTTTACCCCACCCAAAAACTTTGAATTAACCATCATGACACGTATCAATCCCAAAGATAACAAGGCATTGGAAGGGCTTTACCAATCGAGTGGTAATTATTGTACGCAGTGTGAAGCTCAAGGCTTTCGACGTATTACCTATTACCAAGATAGACCCGACGTGATGGCTGAATTTCATGTACGCATTGAAGCTGAGAAAACAAGTAACCCAGTGCTTCTTTCCAATGGCAACCCGATTGCCCATGGAGAACTGGATGATGGTTGGCACTTTGCTGAATGGCATGATCCTTTTGCTAAGCCATGCTATTTATTTGCTCTGGTCGCGGGTGATTTAAGTCATGTTGAAGATCATTTTACCACACAATCTGGACGCAAGGTAACACTTCGTATTTTTACCGAAGCCCACCATATCCATCAATGTGACCACGCCATGGCATCATTAAAGCGTGCCATGCGTTGGGATGAACAGCGGTTTGGTCTCGAATATGATTTGGATTTATTCATGATTGTGGCAGTGGATGATTTCAATATGGGAGCGATGGAAAATAAAGGTCTAAATATTTTCAACGCTAGACTTGTGTTTGCCAGCCCTGAAACGGCAACGGATGATGATTATATGGCTATCGAAGCGGTGATTGGTCATGAGTATTTTCACAACTGGACAGGTAACCGCATCACCTGCCGTGATTGGTTTCAACTCAGCCTTAAAGAAGGTTTAACGGTATTTCGAGATCAAGCGTTCACGGCTGACATGCATTCAAGCGCGGTCAAGCGCATTGAAGATGTTCGCTTACTTCGTACCCATCAATTTGCCGAAGATGCCAGCCCGATGACGCATCCCATTCGCCCAGCTTCCTACATGGAAATCAATAATTTTTACACCGTTACTGTGTATGAAAAAGGTGCTGAAGTAGTACGCATGTATCACACCTTGTTGGGTGAAAAAGGCTTTCAACAAGGCATGAGCTTATATGTTGAGCGGCATGATGGACAAGCTGTCACCACTGAAAATTTTCTCGCTGCTATGAATGATGCCAAAGGTATGGATTTATCGCTCATGCAGCGTTGGTATGAGCAAGCTGGCACACCCACCCTATCTGTTCAAATGGATTACAATGCAACACAAAAAACATGCACATTACATTGTCAGCAATCATGCCCAAGCACACCTGAATGTAATGAAAAAAAAGCCTTTCTTATTCCTCTTAGCTTAGGTTTATTGCTGCAAGATGGCAGTGAAGCACCGCTTCAATTGGAAGGTGAAAGCCAAGCACAAGGCATCACGCGTACCTTATGTATCACACAAAAAGAACAGTCGTTTATCTTTATGCATATCCCCGAACGACCTATTCCATCCCTACTTCGTCATTTTTCTGCCCCAGTCCACTTGAAATATAAAAGTTCGGAACAAGATTTGGCATTTTTAATGGCATATGACTCCGATGTATTTAACCGTTGGAATGCCGCCCAAACATTGGCTATGAACACCATGCTTTCCATGTTAAGTGAGGACACATCTTCCTCTGATGTATTGATTCATGCGCTGCGTCAATTATTAAACGATAAACAGCTTGATGCCGCACTTAAAGCTGAAGCCTTGCTTCTTCCATCTGAAAATGATGTGTTGGAAGCCTCTAAACCTGCCAACCCTGTAAGTATTCATCGCATACGTGAAGAGCTTCGATCAACCATTGGCAACGCTTTATATGATGATTTTTTATGCTTATATCAATCATGTCATACTGTAGTGGGCTTGGATGATAAAGCCATGCAACAACGTAAACTTAAAGCAGTTTGCCTTGGCTATATGATGGCAACATCACGGCAACATGCGATTGATGTATGTTACTTACAATTTCAAAGTGCAAAAAACATGACGGATCAATATGCCGCACTTGCTTTGCTTGCTTCATCTGATTGCCCTGAACGCATACTTGCTTTGCAAGCTTTTGAGCAACAATGGCAACATGATACGAATGTCATGGATAAATGGTTTGCAGTGCAAGCCTCATCATCGTTAAGCCATACACTTGAAGCCGTTCAATTCTTGATGCAACACCCACAGTTTCATATCAGCAACCCCAATAAAGTACGCGCGCTTATTGGAGGGTTTGCCACGCGTAACCCTGCACAATTTCATCAAGACGATGGGAAATCTTATGCTTTTCTTGCTCAACAAGTATTACAATTGGATGCCATCAACCCACAGGTGGCAGCACGTATGGTGCGCCCTTTGATGCATTGGCGAGATCTTGATTCTACACGCTCAAACTTGATGTATGAGCAGCTTAAAAGTATGGCTAAACATCAAGGTTTATCAGGCGATGTCTTTGAGATTGTGAGTAAGAGTTTATGAAAATAGACCCCCGACATAAACACTCGGGGGTCACGGTTCGGATTATAAACGAAAGGGTTCTCCATATTTAAAGCACGACAACATTTACTCTCGCCCCATTCGCATTGCAAAATCTTCACTATAAACAGAGTTTGCTAATCCCTCTTCATACTCAATCTGATTGTTTTCAATCAAACGTTGTAAGTGCTGGTCAAAGGTTTGACTACCATACAAGGTATGTCCTTCTTCCATGGCTTTAGGAATTTCACGCCAGCGATTTGTATCCAAAATAAAATGGCGAATCACAGAGTTACACACCATAATTTCAAGTGCAGCCACACGCCCCTTACCCGTTTTCAATGGTATAAGTTTTTGCACAATAATGGCGCGCAAGTTTTCAGATAAACGCTCACGAATGGCATCCTGCTCATCCAAGCCAAAAGATGACATAATACGTTGCATCGTACCGATAGCAGTCGTGGCATGGACTGTTGCCATCACCAAGTGTCCTGTTTCAGATGCTTGCAATGCCAACTGAATCACTTCTCGATCCCGTGCTTCTCCAGCAATGATAATATCAGGTGCTTCCCGCAAAGCATCCGTTAAACCTTGTGAATAAGATACCACATCACTACCCAATTGACGCTGACATACGGTACCCTTGTGTATAGTGCTGTATTTAAATTCAACAGGATCTTCAATCGTGACCACATGCACTGGCTTTTGCTCAATAATATAATTAATCATTGCAGCCATGGTTGTACTTTTCCCAGATCCAGTGGCACCTGCCACCAAAATTAACCCATTTCGTGTACGGTTACATAAGTCTTGAATCACAGGGGGTAAATGTAACTCTTCAAATGTGGGTATTTTTTTAGGTATAATACGTGCTATAATACCAAAGTTATCATGGGTTCTCATCACATGAATACGAAAGTGAGCAATCATTTCCAATGAATATTGAAAGTCTTCACTTTGTATGGATTCAACATCAATATTTCGAGATCTTTTTCTTAATAGGTGTGCCACCATATCCTTGACCATTTGACGTGTCGGTGGCGATATTTTATCTGGAGAAATCGTCACCACAGCACCATTGATACGCATACGCACCCTATCATCCGTACGAATCATCAAATCAGATGCCGCGTGCTTTTGCGATGCCAACAATAAATCATCAATGAGATGCCAATCATCGCTCATTATATTTTCAATTCTGAAGACGATGATGAAAGACTATCAATACTATTCTCTGAATCATCATCACTTTCTAGGCGCGACATTTTCATTCTTAAACGCAAATCATTGACCGCATCGGCTTGCACCAAAGCTTCATCTTCAGACACAAAACCATCCTTCCACAACTGTAACAAACATTGGTCAAAGGTTTGCATACCATAGTTTTTACCTGCCGCCATGGCTTCCTTGATTTCACCAATATCCCACTTTTCAATCAAATCTGCGATACGCGGTGTATTCATCAAAATTTCAATCGCCGCTTTACGCCCACCCGATGGCGTTTTCACCAAACGTTGCGATAAAATGGCTTTCATATTCATGGATAAATTCAAACGTATCTGTGGGTGCACTTCTTCAGGGAAAAAATTCAATATACGTTCCAAAGCTTGATTTGAATTGTTTGCATGCAGCGTTGCCATACAAAGATGCCCTGTTTCTGCAAATTCAAGGGCATGTTCCATGGTTTCACGATCTCGAATTTCCCCAACAAGAATCACATCAGGCGCTTGTCGCAGTGTATTCTTCAATGCTGCTTTGAAGGATAGCGTATCCGTGCCGACTTCTCGTTGAGTCACCACACTACGGCGATGCTGATGAACAAACTCCACGGGATCTTCAATGGTAATAATATGACCTGCTTGCGTACGGTTACGATGATCAATCATCGCCGCCAATGAGGTTGATTTACCCGAACTGGTTGCCCCCACCATGATGACCAAACCACGTTTATTCATCATAATGTCTTTGAAAATTTCAGGTAGTCCCAATTCATCCAGTGTTGGCACTTCGGTGGTGATTTTACGAATCACCATCGCTACATCCCCCCGTTGACGAAGAATATTGACACGAAATCGTCCCATACCTTCATACGCCAAAGCAAGGTTCATTTCCATGTTTGTCGCAAATTCAGCCCGCTGCTTTTCACTCATACAGGCATTCGCCAATTGCTCTGTTTGCACCCCATTCAAAGGCGGTTGTTTTAAAGGCTTGACCACATTATTGATACGATAAGCAGGTGCCATACCTGATGTGATATACACATCCGAAGCATCTTGCTTGACCATAATCATCAACAACTGTCGAATGGATAATTTCTTGGGTTCGTTGGCGCTCATCATGCATCTCCTAAAGTTTCATTCTTGGGTATGTTCCCTTTAACTCGTGCCACCAAATAACTTTTTGTTGTTACATTTTTCCAACGCCTCTTTTTGCGTAATTTTCCGTGATTTCACCAGTTGTTGCAAGTTTGAGTCTAAAGTATGCATACCTTCTCGCGCACCTGTTTGCATCACCGAAACCATTTGAGGGATTTTATTTTCACGAATAAGGTTACGAACTGCTGGTGTACCCAACATGATCTCATGCGCTGCAATACGTCCTTTTCCATCGGCTGTTTTCAACAAAGCTTGTGAAATGACAGCCTTCAATGATTCCGACAACATCGCTCGTACCATATCTTTTTCAGCCGCAGGAAATACATCAATCAAACGGTCAATGGTTTTGGGGGCTGATGATGTATGCAAGGTTCCGAATACCATGTGACCTGTTTCAGCCGCAGACAAAGCCAAACCAATGGTTTCTAAATCACGCATTTCACCGACTAAAATGACATCTGGATCTTCACGCAAGGCGGCTTTCAGCGCATTGGCAAACGATTTGGTATGCGGACCAAGTTCCCGTTGAGAAACCAAACATGCTTTGGACTGATGGACAAATTCAATCGGGTCTTCAATGGTTAAAATATGTCCTTTTTCATTTTCATTGCGATAATTCATCATCGCTGCCAAGGTGGTTGATTTACCCGAACCTGTCGGTCCTGTTACAAGACAAATACCGCGCGGTAACATGGCAAGCGTTTTAAAAATTTCAGGGCATTTCAACTGCTCTAGGGTCAATATTTCAGTGGGAATCACACGAAATACTGCGCTCATACCTCGATGTTGTTTAAAACAGTTGACACGAAAGCGAGCGATGTCCCCCAAAGCAAACGAGAAATCAAGCTCCAAATGTTCTTCAAACACTTTGCGTTGTTGATCGTTCATGATGTCATACACCATGGTTTGAACATCACGGGCTTCAATATTTGGCATTTTAATTTTGGTCATATCACCATTGATACGAATCATAGGCGGTTCACCCGATGATAGATGCAAATCCGAGGCGCCATTTTTTACCGTAAACGCAAGTAGTTCTGAAACATCCATTGCCATAAATCATCCCCTAGTCACTCTTCTTATGGGGCAGCATAGACAGGCTTTTTCTATTGAACAAGCAAATGCCAACCCTCACTTTTAAAAGTTTGCCCATCTTCATCCACCCCTAAAACTTGCAAGGCCTGCTTATTGGCCAAATCCACACCTTTCTTGCCCAACACAAACACCGCTGTACTCCAAGCATCTGCCAGCATCGCTTGTTTCGCAACCACCGTAACACTTTGACTTTTTACGCTTGGGCACCCTGTTTGAGGGTTCAAAATATGATGATAACGCTTACCATTTTCCATAAAGAAACGTTCATAATCACCCGATGTCACCACACTCACATCACCTTGCAAGTGTAAAACACCCAGCATTTTCTTAGCATCACGCGGACTTCGAATACCAATGCGCCAAGCTTGCTTACCATGTTGTCCAATCAGTCGTAAATCACCACCAGCATCAATGATAGCATTTTGAATAGCATGATCTTTCAATATTTTGATGCCCCGATCAATCGCATAACCCTTGGCAATGGCACCAAAATCAAGCTGACATTGTTCGGAATCACGCCACCATCCTTCGGGACTTTCATGCACGCAATGGCTTAAACCTTGACGTTTTTTTTCAACCCTATTTTTATTGGGAGGGTGTGTAGGGGCAGGTGTTTGTGAAAACCCCCAAAGTTTGTTTAACGCCCCCAAAGCTGGGTTGAATGCCCCATGACTTTGTTGCTGAACCTTCAATGCGATGTGTAAAAGCATGTTCACTTCATCACTGAGCTGGATGCGCTGCCCCACAGGGGAACGATTAAAATGTTTCACTTCATTATCTACCGAACCATAAATCGTAAAAGCATCTTCGATTCGTTGCATTTCATTGGTGGCGGCATGAATCGCAGCTTCAGCTTGATCCTTTTCAACGCCAACCACCGTAAAAGAAACCAATGTCCCCATCATAAATCGTGTTTCATGCACATCTTTGGGTGTCATTGAACATGCTGAACATAAGCCCAGCAACAGTATCGTAAAATATTTAGTCACATTCTGCCAAAGCCATCGCTGCTGCACCCAAAATACCCGCCGCATCATTTAACGTCGAAGGCAACACCTTTACCTTTCCCTTCAAAGGTGAAATCAAATGCTGGTTCAATGCTTGCATCAAAGCTGGATGAAGGATGTCCCAAGCCCCCAACAGACCACCACTGATGGTCAGTGTATGTATATCCAACAGTTTCACAGCTTCGGCTATCGCTTGACCCAGCGATGCCCCAGCCTCTTCAAACACGCGCCTTGCTACCGCATCACCTTCACAAGCACGTTGGTAAATCACTTTTGTCGTCAGTGTTTCACCCTTCAACTCAGCATATATCGCTTGAATCGCTGTGGATGATGCATAAGCCTCCACACAACCCAGACCACCACAGCCGCAACGTCGTGCAGATACACCTGTTTGAACACGCAAGTGCCCAAATTCCATCGCCATGCCTGATTCACCTGTATAAGCTTGGTGGTGTAAAATTAGACCGCCGCCCACACCTGTCCCCAATGTAATATGAAGAAGGTTTGCCTCTCCCTTGGCAGCTCCGAAGCGTTGTTCGCCCAACGCCGCACACAAGGCATCATTCTGTACCAATACAGGTAATGAAAGCATATTGGACAACTGCTCTGCCAAAGCAACATCAAGAAGTTGGGGTAAATTGGGGGAAGCAGCAAGCACTCCAGAATCACCCAGAAAAAAACCTGGGAAACCCAAACCAATAGCTTGAATACCAGGTATGTCATCCAAATATGCTTGAAAGAAATCAGCCAATATACGAATCAAATCGGCTTCACCCACATCATCACGGCTTAAATCAGCTTGAATGCGCCGCTCATCGCCCATATTACCCAAATCATCGACCCATGCTGCGCGAATATTGGTGCCACCCACATCCGCAGCCAACACACGCAATTTATCCATTCGCAAGTAAGCTGTCATATAAAGTCACATAGGCTTTGGCTGAAGCATCCCATGAAGAATCACGTTTTAATGCACGGGTGCGAATGGCTGACCATGTGCGTGGTGTGCGAAATACAGCCACAGCTTCTTCCACTGCCACGTCAAACGCTTCAGGCGTGGCATCTTGAAAGTGAAAGCCTGTTGCCCCTTTTTCAGGATAAGCTGTCACGGTGTCGGATAAACCACCCGTAGCTCGTACCACAGGAACATTACCATAACGCATCGCCATCAATTGCCCCAAACCACACGGCTCAAAACGCGATGGCATCAAAAACATATCACCACCTGCATACATTTGCCGCGCCAATGTTTCATTAAAACCACGCCAAAAATACATCTGTGTTGGATGTGCCTTCGCCCATTGATGCAAATCATGTTCGCTGCGTGCATCACCTGAACCCAAGACCACAAGCTGATAACCGCGTTCAAGCCACTGCCTTACATTGGCAAGCAACAAATCAATACCTTTTTGATCGGCTAAACGTGAAATAAGTGTCAAGACAGGTGTTTTTTCATTCACAGTTAACCCGCATGCTTGTTGCAAGGCTTGTTTGCACTTTTTCTTTCCTGCGATTTTCCCTGCACGGTAGGTCGCTTGCAAAGCATCATCCGTTGAAGGATCCCATTGTGCTAAATCCAAGCCATTGACAATGCCCTGTAATTTATTGGCATGATTTTGTAAAAAACCTTCCAGTTCACAACCATATTCTGGGGTTAAAATTTCTTTGGCATAGGTTGGACTCACCGTCGTGATCGCATCAGCTTGATCGACACCAGCTTTCATACAATTGATTTGATTGTGAAATTCAAAACCATTGGGATGAAAATGGTGTGTTGGCAAACCCAAACGGCTCAACCATTCAGATGGAAAGACACCTTGATAAGCCAAATTATGGATGGTAAAAACTGTTTTTGCTTGGGCAATGTTGCGGCAATGTTGATATTGTGTTTTTAACAACACAGGAATCATACCTGTCTGCCAATCATGGCAATGAATGATGTCCGTTTTGTCTGGTAAACGTGCAGCTGCTTCAAGTGCAACACGATCAAACAACACATAACGCAATAAATTATCTTCATAAGCACCGCCAGCAGGACCATAAATACCTTCACGGGCATAGAGGTCATCTTGCTCGACCAAAATGAAATTTAAACCATCCACTTCGGCACGGTGGAGAGGGCAAAAACGCTGACAACCATCGCCCCACATTTCCACACTTTCACCTGTCCGTGTAATGGTTACATCCAATTTATCAATATGTTCACGATAATAAGGCATAATGACCGTGACCTGATGATTTAAGTGACGCAAAGCTTGAGGTAATGCCCCTGCAACATCGGCAAGCCCCCCTGTTTTTGCCAAAGGTGCTGCTTCTGAAACGATAAATACGACATTGAGTTGGGACATCAAAGCCTCCAAAAAAGTAAGAAATTCAGCGCAATGTAACATTTTACAAAAAAAAACCCACTTAACGTTAAGCTTGAATCATCGCGTATTCTTCATATTCTGTGCTCACTAATTTCAGGGGTGGTTCATGGCAGATTATCAGTACATCTATTCAATGCAGGGCGTCGGCAAAATTGTCGATGGTAAAAAAGAAATTTTAAAAGATATTTACCTTTCTTTTTATCCAGGTGCAAAGATTGGTGTGTTGGGCTTGAATGGTTCGGGAAAATCAACATTACTTAAAATTATGGCAGGCATTGATACCGATATTTTGGGTGAGGCACGACCCGCACCACGCATCAACATTGGTTATTTATCTCAAGAGCCTGAATTGGATGAAAGCAAAGATGTGCGTGGCAATGTGGAAGAAGCGGTTCAACCCATGAAAGATGCCTTGGCAGAACTGGATGCAGTTTATGCTGCTTATGCCGAACCTGATGCTGATTTTGATGAAATTGCTAAAAAACAAGCCCGTTTGGAAGATTTTATTGATGCAGGTGATGGTCACAATTTGGATCGAAAACTTGGCATTGCTGCGGATGCTTTGCGTTTACCCGATTGGGATGCCGATGTCTCCAAACTATCAGGCGGTGAACGTCGCCGTGTGGCCTTGTGTCGTTTGCTTCTTTCCAACCCCGATATATTGCTTTTGGATGAGCCGACCAACCATTTGGATGCAGAATCTGTGGCTTGGTTGGAGCGGTTTTTACACGATTTTACAGGCACAGTCGTGGCAGTCACCCATGATCGTTATTTCTTGGATAATGTGGCAGGCTGGATTCTTGAATTGGATAGAGGTAAAGGTATTCCCTTTGAAGGTAATTATTCCTCTTGGTTGGAACAGAAAGAAAAACGTCTTGCTACGGAAGATAAACAAGAATCTTCACGTCAAAAAGCCATCAAACAAGAATTGGAATGGGTGCGTTCAGGTAGTAAAGGCCGACATAGTAAATCCAAGGCACGTTTAAAAGCATTCGATGCGCTTGCCAATGTGGATGTACAAACACGCAATGCCACCAAACAAATTTTCATCCCTGTGGCTGAACGTTTGGGTGATATTGTGATTCAAGCGGAACACGTGAAAAAATCCTATGGTGATCGTATTTTATATGATGATTTGAATTTTAATTTACCTCGTGGTGGTATTGTGGGGGTGATTGGTGCCAATGGTGCAGGTAAAACCACACTATTTCGCATGATTACGGGGCAAGAAAAACCTAATTCAGGCACACTGACCATTGGTGAAACCGTTCAACTGGCTTATGTCGATCAATCCCGTGATGCCTTGGATGCTCAAAAAACGGTATGGGAAGAGATTTCAGGTGGTTCAGATACGATGATGCTGGGCAATCAAGAGGTGGCTACACGCGCTTATTGTGGTCGTTTTAACTTCAAAGGTGCAGATCAGCAAAAACACATTGGCAATTTGTCGGGTGGTGAACGCAATCGCGTGCATTTAGCCAAGATGCTTAAAGAAGGTGGCAATGTCTTGCTACTCGATGAGCCAACCAATGATTTGGATGTGGAAACACTGCGGGCACTTGAAGAAGCCTTACTAGATTTTGCAGGTTGCGCCGTTGTGATTTCGCATGATCGTTGGTTTTTGGATAGGATTACGACACATATTTTGGCTTATGAAGATGAAGGGCATGTCGAATGGTTTGAAGGTAATTTTGCTGATTATGAAAAAGATAAAGAGCGCCGACTTGGCAAAGATGCCAGTCAGCCTCACCGCATAAAATACAAGAAAATTGTATAGAGAGGTCTAGGTATGCGAGTCATCACATTGATGAATCAAAAAGGCGGGGTAGGTAAAACGACCCTCACCTTATCATTGGCCGCACGCTGGCATTTGGCTGGTTTTTCGGTCGCGGTGATTGATTGTGACCCTCAAGGTTCATCCGTCTATTGGAAGAAACAACAGGTTGAAAATAGCCCTTTGAAAGGCATCAAAGTCTATGCTGTTAACTTACCATCAGAAATTCGTGCCTGCCGAAATTTGGAGGCTGATTATATTTTGCTGGATACGCCTGGTACAGATAAGCCGACGGTTCGCGCTGCCATTCATGTATCCGATGCTTTGATTATTCCAGTGCAGCCCTCTGCCATTGATATTGATGCTTCCTATGCTTCATTGGAAGCAGGTTTGGATGCGGATAAACCCATTGCCTACATTTTAAATCGTTATGTTCAGCAAAGTGTTCTTGGTGAAGATACAAAAAAAGCCTTAAAAACCACACCTGCTACGGTCATTGGCAAGGTGATGAATCAGTACCAAGATTTCCCTCGCTCAATTGGTGCTGGAGAAACACCAACCACCATGTTTCCTGGGCAAAAAGCAGCACAAAACATTGAAGCCATTGGTCAAGCCATCGATGAGTGGCTTATCCAATGTGACCAACAAAAAGAAGTACGTATTACAGCATAAATAAGGAGTTTAACCATGGCACTTGTCGCATCCATTCACGTTGATTTGGGTTGGAAATTACCCCAAGTCCAACTGCAAGACACATCATTAAACAGAGTTAATTTACAGGATTTCATGGGTGAAAATGGACTATTAATTGCCTTCACTTGCAATCACTGCCCCTATGCCATTGCCATTTGGCCACGTCTGATTCGACATGCCAAAACATTACGCTTACAAGGCATCAATACTGTCGCTATTAACCCCAATATTCACCCTGATTTTCCAGAAGACTCGCTTCCTGCCATGCAAGAAAAAATCAAGGAATGGGATATTGATTTTCCTTATTTAGCCGATGAATCTCAAAGTGTTGCTAAAGCCTTTGATGCTCAATGCACCCCTGATTTGTATTTATTCAAAAATAATGCAAGTCTGTACTATCATGGTCGCATTGATGATTATTGGAAAGATGAAAGAAAAGTTACAGTTGAAGAACTCTTACCTGCTACACAAGCCATGCTCAAGGGTGAAGCTTCCCCCAAAGTTCAACATCCAACCATTGGCTGTTCGATTAAATGGAAAGGTGCGTAACGCCTTATAAATATAGTCAATCATGTATTGATTGACCGTTATTATCATCGTCACCCTCGCGTGCTTGTGTCGAGGGTGACGGAGTGTGTAACATCAGTGAATCATTCAACTGGTTACAACAATCTAGGGCAGCAATTTTGTAACATTCTGCCAAGGTTGGATAATTGAATACATGCATTGCCAACGCATCCACCGTACCATCAAGGTTCATCACCATTTGTCCAATATGAACCAATTCACTTGCCAGTTCTCCAACAATATGAACACCCAATATTTTTTTACTTTCTTTCTCCACCAAGAGCTTTAACAAACCATTGGCATCACCAATAATTTGCCCACGTGCTGTTTCTCGATAAAGACCATGTCCAACCACATAATTCACTTGCGCCGCATCCAGTTCAGCGGTTGTTTTTCCCACCCATGCCACTTCTGGAATCGTGTACACTGCCATGGGCAAATGGTTGGTTGTGATATTGGCTTTTGCATCACAGGCATGCATGGCCGCGATACGACCTTGTTCCATACCTGTCGCAGCCAATGCTGGTGAACCCACCAAATCACCGACCGCATAAATATGTGAAAAATTGGTTTGAAAATGTTCATTCACACGAACCCAACCACGCGGTTGCATATCAATACCCAGAGTTTCCAACTTCAAACCTTCGGTATTGGGTACCCGTCCCAAAGCATAGAGTAAACAATCACTTTCCAAGGTTTGCTCGTTGAGTTCAACAGCAACTTTGCCATCCAAACGTGTAATTTTTCCAATATTTTGTTCCATCAACATCTTAATACCCATATTTCTCATGCAATCACTGAGGTTTTCAGAAATATCTTCACATAAAAAAGAAAGCACTTTAACATGTGAATCCACAACCGTGACTTCCACGCCCAGCGAAGCATAAATGGTGGCAAATTCACAGGCAATCACACCACCGCCCAAAATCGTCAATGTTTGGGGCAAGCGTTCCATATGCAGTATGGATGTGGAGTCCAATACACGTTTCTTATCAAAAGGCACATCCTCTGGGCGGCGCGGACGTGATCCTGTGGCTAAAATCAGATGGTCTGCATGAAGCGATACGGTTTGACCGTTTGGACTCAAGACTTGCAAGGTATGTTCATCCAAAAAACTGGCCTCACCTGGAATTAAGGTCACACCATTGCGCATCAACTGGTTGAGAAATACAGACTCTTGTTTGTCGATAATAATATCTTTCTTGCGAATAGATTCACTTAGAAAATTGTGTTGTCGGGTAATGTCTGGATAGCTATTCCGCATGCCATGACTCGCACCAATGGTACAAGAATATGCAATTTCACGCAGAGATTTACTTGGAATCGTACCTGTTTGCAGCCCTGCCCCACCAATATGCGGTTTGCGCTCGATCAAACCGACTGTTTTCCCATGTTTGGCAGCCTGAATCGCCGCGCGTTGTCCTGCGGGGCCTGATCCCACCACCAATAAATCATAATGACGCATGAAAACTCCTGTTTTGGCATAAAATTAAGGTAATGGGTCAAATCTGAATTTAAGGATAAATATCCACCCCGAATTCAACTTTATTAATGAGTAATCCTATTACAATATTATTACAATATCGTGCATTTTTTCACACTTTGAAAAACATATTGTTTTTCGAGTCAAGCGTTTAATCCAAGTTCT